>NZ_NIBG01000001.1:0-300000 GCF_002270055.1 Anaeromicrobium sediminis
TAATTAATGGTAGAGTATGTGTACCATTAGGCGAATTCATAAGAGACATAGGGGGCAGTGTTAGCTACGATGGGGCAACTAGAACTATACAAATTAGTCAAGGTGAGACAGATCTTGAATTTGTTCAAGGGTCTAGCACAGCTAAACTTGATGGAGAACCTATAGCTATGGATCATTACACTATAGACGGTAGGGTGATGATTCCTATAAGGTTTATAGGTGAAACTTTAGGATTAGATGTGGAATGGGATGGAGATACAAAAACTGTTATTTTGACTGATGAAACTAATTCAGAGCAAATTGCTAAAATAGAGGGAATAGCTCAAAATGGAGATGCATCAAGTATAACAATAGAAGATATAAAAGATGCAGGAGTAACTGAATCGAAAGTGTTAGATGGAAACTTATTAGCATATCAAGCAGCTATAGTAGCGGCAGAAGATGGAGCGTTAAATACTAAAGCTAAGATTGAAGATATGGTAGATGGTGTAAATTTAGCGCAAGCAGCAGTTAAGAGAGATGCAATTGCCAAAATAGAGGGAATAGCTAAAAATGGTGATGCATCAAGTATAACGATAAAAGATATAAAAGATGCAGGAGTAACGGTATCCAAAGTGTTAGATGGGAACTTATCAGCATATCAAGCAGCCATAGCAGCGGTAGCCGATGGAGGATTAGATACTATAGCTAAGATTGAAGATATGGTAGATATTGTAAATTCAGTACTGGAGTAAAGCTTCCACAAGCACCTCTGAGGTTTAAAATTTTCTAAAGGCAAGTTTAAAAATAAAGAAACCCAAAATGATACCCATGTGAATGACAATCTTAAAAGAGATATTAAGATGTTAGAAGATGATTTCTGTATTCTACAGAAGTCATCTTTTTTAATACCTAAAATGGATGGGATTGTCTTTACACTTGTTAACTACCATATTTACATTTGAAAATTATTATGGTAAAGTAAATGAGAATATTAAAAGGAAGGTAGGTGAAAATCCTGATTCGTGGTTAATCAATAGAAAAAATTATTAGGTATAGTAAATTATAATTAACTTTAAAAATAAGTTAGTATTACCTAATTACATCTAGTGGGAAGGTTTAGGCGATTGTGAGATTTAGCAAAGCTATCCTAGTGGTGAAATTCTGTGATACCATCGTCTTATAGGTGTATAAGACGAAAAATTTGGATGAGTAAAATTATCCGAATTTTAGAAATTAGGCATAATATGAGTAATCTCCTGAAAGTAGGACAAATAGTAGGCACTCATGGAATACGTGGTGAGGTTAGAGTATATCCACTTACGGATTATAAGGAAAGATTTGAAGAATTAAAATGGGTATATATGGATGGACAAAGGGATGAAAAATATCACATTCAAAGTGTTAAATATAAGAAGAATATGGTTATATTAAAGATAAAGGAAATTAACACATGTAATGATGCAGAAACTTATAGGGATAAATACTTATACATAGACAGAGAAGATGCTAGAGAGTTACCAGAAGATACATATTTTATTACAGATTTAATTGGTATTGAAGTTTTCTCTACGGAAAATGAATATATTGGTAAATTAAAAAATGTAATACAAACTAGTGCCAATGATATATATGAAATAAAAATTGAGGGAAAAAAAGCTCCTGCACTAATTCCAGCTGTAGGAGAGTTTGTGAAAGAAGTAAATATTTCTGAAAAGAAGATGATTATAAAATTAATAGAGGGATTAATAGAATGAAAATAAGTGTATTGACATTATTTCCACATATGTTTGCAGGCCCAATGGGAGAGAGTATTATAGGTCGTGCAGTAGATAATAATTTACTAGAGTTAAATCTTATGAACATAAGAGATTATACTAAGAATAAACACAAAAAAGTTGATGATTATCCCTATGGTGGTGGTGCTGGCATGGTAATGCAGGCAGATCCTATATTTAATGCTCTTGAGAGCATTGACACAAAAAATAGTAGGATTATATATATGACACCTAAAGGAAAGGTTTTTAACCAAGATCTGGCCATAGAGTTTTCAAAAGAAGAACATTTAGTGTTTTTATGTGGTCATTATGAAGGTGTAGATCAAAGGGTAATAGACCATTGGGTAACAGATGAGGTGTCCATAGGGGACTATGTCCTAACAGGAGGAGAACTGCCTGCTATGGTCATGATAGACTCCATAGCTAGGATGATACCGGGAGTTTTAGGACAAAAGGTATCCTATATGGACGAGTCCATATATAGTGGTCTTTTAGAATATCCTCATTATACTAGACCTAGTGAGTATAGGGGCATGTTAGTTCCAGAAGTTCTTTTATCTGGAAATCATAAAAAGATTGAACAGTGGAGAATGGACAAATCTTTAGAAATAACGAGGGAAAAAAGACCAGATTTGTATAAAAAATATAAAAAGTTATAAAACATATTGACTTTATAGTATTTTTATACTATAATACATATCTGTAGGTAGCCGCACAAATCGGGTTTAAAACGAAAGTACCTGGTATTTGGCGAGTCTGGTTAGAGGAGGTGTAATTATGTACGCTATTATAGAAACAGGTGGAAAGCAATATAGAGTTCAAGAAGGAGACACTTTATTTGTAGAAAAGTTAACTGCAAATGAAGGAGAAGTTGTAGAATTCGATAAAGTGTTAGCTTTATCAAAAGAAGGACAACTAACTGTAGGAACACCATCAGTTGATGGAGCTAAAGTTTCTGCTACTGTAGTTAAGAATGGTAAAGCGCCAAAGGTTATTGTATTTAAATACAAAGCTAAGAAAGACTACAGAAAGAAGCAAGGTCACCGTCAACCATATACTCAAGTTAAGATTGAAAAAATCAATGGTTAATTAAAATGATTAAAATTGATTTTTCAAGAGATGACCAAGGAAATATAGTAGAATTTTCTGTAGAGGGACATGCAGACGCAGCTCCTCATGGAGAAGACATAGTTTGCGCAAGTATTTCTATACTTTCACAAACAACTATTTTAGCATTACATGAACTTCTATCAATAGATTTAGAGTATGCCATGGAGGATGGATATCTTTCATGCAAATTGCCAGATTTATCTGAAGAGGTCCGTGAAAAGGCTAATCTAATACTTAATACTATGTTAATTGGCATAAAAGGAACTCAGGGTATGTACAATGAATTTATTGACCTTAATGATAAGGAGGTGTAACAGTATGTTGTTCAATATTAATTTACAACTATTTGCGAGTAAAAAAGGAGTAGGAAGCTCTAAAAACGGTCGTGATAGTCAAGCTAAAAGACTTGGAGTTAAAAGAGCTGACGGACAATTCGTATCAGGTGGAAGTATTTTAGTACGTCAAAGAGGTACTAAGATTCACCCTGGAACTAATGTTGGTAAAGGTGGAGACGATACACTTTTTGCTAAGATAGATGGAATTGTTAAGTTTGAAAGAAAAGGTAAAGATAAAAAACAAGTTAGCGTATATCCAAAAGAAGTTGTTGCGGCAGCTAAGTAATATAAACCCATGCATTTAGCATGGGTTTTCTATCTTTAAGGATAATTTACATGGAAAATTTAAAGTAGTAGGTTTTGTATAATTTTTTGAATTTTAATTATTAAACAATTTAGTATAACTAATAATAAAAATTAAAATAATAATTAAAACAATAAAAATAACCTAATTACATATATAAGGGTGATATAAATGTTTGTTGATAAAGCCAAAATTTTTGTTAAAGGCGGACGCGGTGGTAACGGATGCGTTTCCTTTAGAAGAGAAAAATATGTACCAGCAGGAGGTCCTGATGGTGGTGATGGTGGACGTGGAGGCAGCGTAATATTAGAAGTAGATGAAGGACTAAGGACTTTAATGGACTTTAGATACCAAAAGAAATATGTTGCTGAAAGTGGAGAAAACGGAAAAGGAAAGAAGATGTATGGTAAGGATGCTAAAGATCTTATCCTAAGGGTACCTCCAGGAACTATTGTAAGAGATGAAGAAAGTAATTTGATAATGGCAGATCTGACTAATCATGGAGATAGGGCAGTAGTAGCAAAGGGAGGACGTGGTGGAAAGGGTAATACCCATTTTACTACATCTACTAGACAAGCCCCTAACTTTGCTGAAAGTGGAACTTCATCTGAGGAAAGAAATATTATACTAGAACTTAAACTTTTAGCTGATGTGGGATTAGTAGGATTCCCTAATGTTGGTAAATCTACTATATTGTCCATAGTGACGAAGGCTAAGCCTAAAATAGCTAACTATCATTTTACTACAATTACCCCAAATTTAGGAGTGGTTGAAGTAGATAAAAAGAGTTTTGTTTTAGCAGATATACCTGGACTAATAGAAGGAGCCCATGAAGGTGTGGGATTAGGTCTTGAATTCTTAAGACATGTGGAAAGGACTAAAATGCTTATACATGTGGTAGATGTATCTGGCATGGAAGGTAGAGATCCTATTGATGATTTTCATAAAATAAATGAGGAATTAAGACAATACACAGAGCTTCTTGGTAAAAAAGTACAAGTGGTAGTGGCAAATAAGATAGATGTACTTGCGTCAGATGAAGAGTATAAAGAATTTGAAGAAGAAATGAATAAACTAGGATACAAAGTATTTCCTGTATCAGCTGCTACTAACAAGGGGCTTACAGAGGTAATGAGATATGTATCTAATGAATTAGATAATATAGAAATTGAACCACTTTATGACGAAAGTGAAGATTTTAAATATTATACTAATGAAGATGAAAAGAAAGATGATATTAAAATTAGAAAAGAAAATGATTATTTCATATTAGAAGGAAAACTTGTAGAGAAAATATTTTATTCTACAAACTTTGAAGATATGGATTCCTTAAGGTATTTCCAAAACTTCTTAGTTAAAAAGGGAATCGTGGATGAACTAAAGAAACTTGGCATTGAAGATGGAGATACGGTAAAGATATTTGATTTTGAGTTTGAATTCTATGGATAGGATAAATTGGAGGAGAAGTATGCTAAAAGGAAAACAAAGAAGTTATTTAAAGGGATTAGCTAATAAAATGAAACCTATAGCCCAAATAGGTAAAAATGGTATAACAGAAAGCTTTGTAAGTCAATTAGATGACATGTTAGAGTCAAAAGAGCTAGTTAAAGTAAATATATTAGAAACTAGTTTATTAGAAACAAAAGAGGCAGCTAATGAGTTAGCTAGATTAACTAATTCTGAATTTGTACAGGCTATAGGTAATAAGTTTGTATTATATAGAGAAGCTAAAGAAGAACCGACTATAGAACTACCTAGATAACAAAGGGTGTGACTGGGTAATATTACCTTTTGTCACACTTTTTAATTTGGCAACATTTATTGAATATAATATTTGATTTAATACATATATACAAATATAATATAATATGAAGTCAATTTTTACTATTTTGGAGGAAGTTATATGTTTTTTAATAAACATAATGAAAATAAACCGAAAGAAAAGATTGGAATTATGGGAGGTACTTTCGACCCAATTCATTATGGACATTTAGTAATAGCAGAGCAAGTGCGTTCAAAGTACAATCTAGATAAGGTCATGTTCATACCTACGGGAAATCCTCCCCATAAGGAAGCTTTGGGAGTAACACCTAGTAAGCATAGATATTTTATGACTTTGCTTGCCACTGTGACTAATTCATATTTTGAAGTGTCTAGAATGGAAATAGAGAAGGATGAAATCTCATATACGGTAAATACATTAGAATGCCTAAAAAAAGAGAATAGAGATGCAGAATTATTTTTTATTACGGGTGCTGATGCCATATGTCAGTTAGACACATGGAAGAATGTAGAGAAGCTTGCAAGCCTGTGTAAGTTTATTGCAGCCACAAGACCAGGCCATTCTTCTAAAGAAGTAACAGATAAGGTAAATGAACTAAGAAACCAATATGATGCTGAAATAGAAATAATTGACATTCCTGCATTGGCAATATCTTCTACAGACATAAGAGGCAGAGTTAATAAGGGCCATTCTATAAAATATTTGCTTCCTGAACCAGTTGAATATTATATATATAAAAATCATTTATATATGGATTAGGTTTTGGAGGTATACACATGGATATTGTTAAAATTAAGGAATTTATTAAAAAGAATCTTTCGCCAAAGAGATATAATCACTCCTTAGGAGTAGAGAAAACTGCCTTAAAGTTAGGTGAAAAATATAATTGTGATCTTGAAAAGTTACAGATAGCAGCACTTTTACATGATTGTGCAAAAAATTTTACAGATGAAGAACTATTAAAGCATATGCCACAAGTTTCAATAATAGAAAAAGACATATATTACAAACAACCACAATTATTGCATGGTTTTGTAGGTTCACTTATAATACAACA
Organism: Anaeromicrobium sediminis; assembly: GCF_002270055.1. Classification (NCBI taxonomy): domain Bacteria; kingdom Bacillati; phylum Bacillota; class Clostridia; order Peptostreptococcales; family Thermotaleaceae; genus Anaeromicrobium; species Anaeromicrobium sediminis. The sequence goes on from NZ_NIBG01000001.1 coordinate 6,347, forward strand.
AGAATTTGGAATAAGCGATGATGAAATAATTAATGCAGTAAGATACCATACTACTGGTAGAAAGAACATGAGTGTACTAGAAAAAATCATTTATATATCAGATTATATAGAACCAAATAGAGTTTTCGAAGGGGTCAATGAACTAAGGGAAATAGTGGAAATGAATTTAGATTTAGGCGTATTAGAAGGATTGAATAGAACTATAAAATATACTATTGACAAAAATGAATTAATACATCCCCTTAGTGTAAATGCAAGGAATTATATTTTGGCAAATATAAAGTAGCACAGGAGGAAAAAATGAAAAAATTTTTCAAAGTATTTATTATAGCTTTTTTTTGTTTTTTACTTGTGATGGGCTCTGGTACCTACATTTTTTTAAATAGTATAGAACAAAAGGAATTTGCTACAGAAAATACAGAAGTTGATTCCAGACAAGTTAGTGAAAAAAGAAAAATAAACATTCTAGCTGTAGGAGTAGATGCTAAAAATTTAAAAAATTCACAAAAGGCCAGAACTGACACTATGATGTTAGCTTCTATTGATACGGATACGAAAGAAATAAGCGTCATATCTATACCTAGAGATTCAAGAGTTGTAATAAGAGGAAGAAGTAAAAAAGATAAAATAAATCATGCCCATGTCTATGGAGGTATGGAACTTACAAAGAAAGCTGTAAAGGATTTATTAGGTGTTCCTATAGATTACTATGTAAAGATAAATTATGAAGGATTAGGAAAGGTAGTAGATACATTAGGAGGAATAGAAGTGGATGTTCCTATGAACATGAAGTATTATGATCCTTATGCAGATCCTCCTTTAAGAATAAATATAAAAAAGGGTAAGCAGGTACTAGATGGAGATAAGGCTATGCAATTTGTTAGATTTAGAAAAGGGTATAAAAATCAAGATTTAGGAAGAATACAAGCACAGCAAATGTTTATTAATGCAATTATAAAAAAGGTTAAATCACCTAGTATTATAGTTAAATTTCCAAGGCTTATAAAGACTTTCAGTTCTTATGTGGATACGGATATGCCCTTATCTACTATGACATATTTAGCTATAATGGCTAAGGATTTTGATTTAGGATCCATCCAAATGACTACAATACCTGGTGATGTGAAAACCATAAATGGCGTTAGTTATTTTATACCTGATTTAGACGGGGTAAAAGAACTAGTAAATAGACTTGTGTATAATCGATAGGAAGTAAAAAATAAAATGTCATTCTAGAATGACATTTTATTTTTTTAACATGAATAGGATAGCAAATAAATTAGTAGGCTTAGGATTGATATTAATATTAATTAACTATATAATAGTTAATGTTATAGAATTTAGAAGTAAAGATAAATATAATAATAAGGGAAATGATAAAAAGAATAAAGTTAATTAATATTAAGTTTATAGGATAAACCTGTTCTATTATTTCAAAAGATTGACTAATAATAAATAAGGATGTATTTTTACTTATTAAAAGAGTTTTTCAGCAGGTCTAGAAATTACCTTATTTAACATTTATTCCATATATATTTATGCTTTAACAAACATATTGTAGCTAGGAGGATTTTATGATAAATAATACTATGGAAACGGTAAAAATCATAATAAAGGCAATCGATGAAAAGAAGGGATTAGATATTAGGATTTTAGATATAAATAATGTATCTAATATTGCGGATTTTTTTATTATAGCCCATGGAAAATCCACAAGACAAGTAAAGGCTATTGCTGATGAAATAGAAAAATCACTGAAAGAAAAAGCAGTTTTATTAGGTCATAAGGAAGGTTATAGGGATGGTAAATGGATATTACTAGACTATATAGATGTGGTTGTTCATGTCTTTACAGAAGATGAGAGAGCTTTTTATGGAGTGGAAAGAGTATGGAAAGATGCTAAGGATATATGCCTTGACAACTTCTAAAAAACAAATTATAATAAAGTAAATTTTGTGGAATTAAAAGTAAATATAGTAAAATAGAGGAGTAGTAAAATTGGATTTTTTTCAGAGAATCGATGGTTGGTGTGAATCGGTAGAAGGAAAATTTGAACTTGCCTCATGGAAATAAATAGGTTAGTTACCTTTATAAAACTATTAAAGAGGACATGGACATGTCAATTAGGGTGGTACCGCGGGTATTTCTCGTCCCTACTAGGTGGATGAGAAGTATTTTTGGTACTTTTTTTTGTAAATAAACAAATTAGAAGAAAATTAGGAGGAGTTTTATGTCTAGGTATGATTTTAGTACAATTGAAAAAAAATGGCAGAGCTCATGGGATAAGGATAATGCCTTTGAGACAAAGAATGATACAGAAAAAGAAAAATATTATGTTTTAGAAATGTTTCCTTATCCATCAGGAAAGTTACATATGGGACATGTTAGAAATTATTCTATAGGTGATGTGTTAGCTAGATTTAAAAAAATGAAAGGCTATAATGTTCTTCATCCTATGGGATGGGATTCCTTTGGTCTTCCAGCAGAAAATGCTGCCATTAAGCATGGAATACATCCTAACAAATGGACTTGGGAAAATATTGAAGAGATGAGAAATCAATTAAAAGAATTAGGCATAAGTTATGACTGGAATAGGGAAGTAGCTACTTGTCATCCAGATTACTACAAATGGACTCAATGGATTTTCTTACAAATGTATAAAAATGGACTAGCATATAAGAAAAAATATCCTGTAAATTGGTGTCCATCATGTGAAACAGTTCTTGCCAATGAACAGGTTGTTGGTGGCCTATGTGAGAGATGTGATACGGCAGTAGGTAAAAAGGATTTAAGTCAATGGTATTTTAAAATAACAGATTATGCAGATGAATTATTAGAGGATATAGAAAAATTAAAGGGATGGCCAGAAAAAGTTAAAATAATGCAAAAAAATTGGATTGGTAAGAGTACTGGAGCAGAAATGTCCTTTAATATTGATGGGTTTGAGGAAAAATTAGATATATTTACTACTAGACCAGATACTATTTGTGGAGTAACATATATGGTTTTAGCTCCAGAACATCCATATGTTCAAAAGTTAGCAAAAGGAACTGAGAATGAAGAGTCTGTAACTAAATTCAAAGAAAAATTACAACATATGTCTGAAATTGAAAGAACGTCTACAACAGTAGAAAAAGAGGGAGTTTTCCTAGGAAGATATGCTATTAACCCTGTTAATGGTAAGAAAATTCCAATATACATAGCAAACTATGTACTTATGGATTATGGTACTGGTGCTATTATGGCAGTACCTGCCCATGACGAAAGGGATTTTGAATTTGCAAAGAAATATAATCTTGATATAATTCCTGTAATAGAACCTAAGGATATGAAACTAGATGAAAACATGGAATGTGCCTATACTGGGGAAGGGATAATGATAAATTCTGGAGACTTTAATGGTACAGATAGTAAAGAAGGAATAGAGAAGATGGTAAACTTCCTAGAAGAAGAAGGCCTAGGGAAGAAAACTATCAACTTTAGACTTAGAGATTGGTTAATCTCTAGACAAAGATATTGGGGAACGCCTATTCCTGTAGTATATTGTGATGACTGTGGTACAGTGCCTGTAGAAGAAAAGGACTTACCATTAGAACTTCCAACGGATGTAGTATTTTCTGGTAAAGGAAAATCTCCACTTACTACAAGCGAAAGCTTTATGTATACTTCTTGTCCAAAATGTGGCAAAAAGGCTAAGAGAGAAACAGACACAATGGATACTTTTGTAGATTCTTCTTGGTACTTCTTAAGATATGCAGATCCTAAGAATGACTTAGAAATATTTAGTAAGGAAATGGCAGATTATTGGATGCAAGTTGACCAATATATAGGAGGAGTAGAACATGCTATACTTCACTTGTTATATGCAAGATTCTTTACGAAGGTATTAAGCAAACTGGGATATTGTTCTGATTCTGAGCCATTTGAGAACTTATTAACTCAAGGAATGGTTCTTAAAGACGGAGCTAAGATGTCTAAATCCAAAGGAAATGTAGTTAGTCCTAAAGAAATCATTGAAAAATATGGTGCAGATACGGCTAGAACATTTATACTATTTGCTGCTCCTCCTGAAAGGGATTTAGAGTGGAGTGATGCAGGAGTAGAGGGTTGCTTTAGATTCTTAAATAGAGTATGGAGAGTAGTAGACGAACTAAAGAATATTGACTCAAGTAAAGACAGAGAATTAACTAGGGAAGATAAACAATTAAATTATATGATACACAACACTATAAAAAGAGTTAGTGAAGATATAGAAGAGAGATTTAATTTTAATACGGCAATAAGTGCTACTATGGAACTTATAAATGAAGTTTACAAGTATAAAGACTTAGATGGTGAAAAGAATGAAAAATTATTAAAAGAGGCCCTTGAAACTATCGTAGTTCTATTAGCTCCATTTGCACCTCATATGACAGAAGAATTATGGAGTATATTAGGAAACGAAACTAGTGTACATGAAGCTAGTTGGCCAACTTACGATAAAAATGCTATTATAAAGGACGAAGTTGAAATAGTAGTTCAAGTAAATGGCAAGGTTAGAGATAAAATAGTTGTAGCAGCTAATATGAGTAAAGAAGATATGGAAAAAGAGGCTATGAGTAATGAAAAAATAGCTGGGTTAATAGCTGAAAAGAATATAATCAAGGTTATTGCAATTCCAAAGAAATTAGTTAATATTGTTGTTAAGTAGATAAAAATAAGAGTCTTTCAAAAGACTCTTATTTTTTATATATATTAACTTGTTTGTATCTCTCTAATTTACGTTTGCGAATTTTACGACGTTTAATGCGTCCCATAGTAACAAAGGTTCTATAGATTAAGAATAATATGATTAGAGACAGAAATCCTATTAAAAATATTTTTCCAATATTAAAGTTGGAAAATAATTTTTTTTCCTCTACAGATCTATCCGATATTAAATCTACTTTTCCAAATTCCACATCATTGTTTGTGTAGACTATTTCACCAAGAACTTGGCCCTTTTCTATAGGGAGTTTTATTTCATCAAATATTTCAACCTTTTTTTCTATATCGTAACTATTATCCTTAGGAACTGTTTTGTATAAAGTATCTTTAGTTAAAAGATTTACGTTTAAACTCTTATCATTATTTATATATATACTTTTAATTTTTTGATTTCCACTTGTAAGCTTTATAGTTTTGAAATTTCCAAAGCCATAATCTAATAGTGTCCTAGTATCAGAATATATATTTTTACCTGTTGCCTTTAATACTACACTTATAACCCTATGTCCATCCTTTTGAGCTGTAGCTACTAAACATTGCTGAGCAGCAACTGTATATCCAGTTTTCATTCCATCTACAATATCATATTTTATATCTATTAGGTCCCCTTTATATTCCATCTTATTTCTGCTGCCAGTTCCCCATAAAAGCCTATTAGAATTTTTTAAATACCTAGTTTCTTCTTGTTTGTTTGTAGGAGGAATTTGATATCTTGTTGTTTTTACAATTTCACGGAACTTTTCAATTTCCATAGCTTTTTTACCTATTAAAGCTAAGTCATAGGCTGTAGTTATATGTTTTGGATCTGGTAATCCATTTGGATTTGTAAAATTAGTATTTTTTGCTCCCAATTCCTTTGCCCGTTCATTCATTAAGCCTGCAAAGGACTTCACATCTCCAGAAATGTGTATTGCCAATGCCACGGCAGCATCATTAGCAGATTCTACTAATAAGGCATATAATAATTGCTCTATAGTAACTTTTTCACCTTCATTTAAATAAATTCGACTACCATTTGTAAAGGGGCTTTTGCTGTCTATAGTAACAACTTCATCTAATTTACAATTTTCAAGAGTAAGTAAAGCTGTCATTACTTTAGTAGTACTTGCGGGATACATGGGGGTATTTCCATTTTTATCATATAACACATCGCCAGTTTCAAAATCTATCAATATGCCGCTAGGAGCACTTATTGTAGGTTTTGAAACTGCAAATGCATTTGTACTAAATAATACATTAAATAATAGGATGAACACTAGTATAAAAGTGGTTAGATTTTTTTTCACGTTATTACCTCCCATAAGTTGACTACCTTACTAGTATAGCAAAAACTAATGAGATTTTTAATAGGTTTAATGGAAATAGTTAAATAATCACATATATTGTTAAATAATATTAGGGATACTATATATTAGGAGGTGCACTAGTGAAAAAAGAAAAGATTATAGTAGGATTAATCATAATAGTTGCTTTAATATCCCTATGGAATAGTAGTTTAGTTAAAAAAAATGATTCATATAAAATGTCTATTAATGAAATAAGAGATAATGTGGAGACTGACAATGAAAAAAATGTAAAAAAAAGTACACAAATTATAATAGATATTTGCGGTTGTGTTAAAAATCCAGGTATAATAGAATTAAAGGAAAATTCTAGAGTGGCAGATGCTGTCCAAATGGCTGGTGGATTTAGACAAAATGTAGATAGGGTAAAAGTTAATTTGGCTAAGAAATTAGTAGATGGAGAACAAATATATATCCCTTCTATAGATGATAAAAATGAAGAACAGTCATTAGAAGATAGAAAAGTAAATATTAATTTAGCCACCAAGGATGAACTGATTAATTTAAATGGCATAGGTGAAAGTTTGGCCATGAGAATAATAGAATATAGAAGTAACTATGGAAATTTTGAAAAAATTAATGATATAATGAATGTGACCGGTATAGGTAGTAAAAAATTCAATAGTATTAAAGATTCCATATGTTGCTATTAGATGAGGTGATAAAATGACAAAAGAGTTAGTAAAGTTAACTCAAATGGCTAGAACATCAGGATGAGCTGCCAAAATTGGGCCAGAGGATCTGGCTAAAGTATTATGCAACTTACCTAAAATAGAAGATAAAAATTTAATAATAGGATTAGATACGGCTGATGATGCGGCTGTATATAAATTATCCGATGACACAGCAATAATACAAACACTGGATTTTTTCACACCAGTAGTAGATGATCCCTATGAATTTGGACAAATTGCAGCGGCGAATTCATTAAGTGACGTATACGCTATGGGTGGAAAACCCCTTTTAGCTATGAATATAGTATGTTTCCCAACTTGTGTATCCTTAGATATTTTATCAGATATATTAAGGGGTGGAGCAGATAAAGTAAAGGAAGCTGGAGCCACTTTAGTAGGTGGACATAGTGTAGATGATAATGAACCTAAGTATGGATTATCCGTAACAGGTTTAGTTCATCCTGATAAGGTCATGGGAAATAATATGGCCAAAGAAGGAGATTTACTTGTTTTAACTAAACCTATAGGTAGTGGTATTTTAAATACTGCTATAAAGGCAGAACTTTTGTCCAATGAGGAAAAAAGAGAAGTAATTAGAATAATGGCTAATTTAAACAATGTAGCAGCAGAGGGCATGAATATATGCGAAGCTAATGCATGTACAGATATAACTGGATTTGGACTTTTAGGTCATTGTCTTGAGGTGGCAAAGGCTAGTGAGGTTAGTATTATAATAAATAGTGATAATATGCCAATTATGGGTAGGGCACTAGAATATGCTCAAATGGGACTAATTCCCGCAGGTGCATATAAGAATGAGGATTACATAAAATCTGACTTAGAAATAAGTAATGAAGTAAATAGGGAATTGATAGATATAATGAATGATCCTCAAACATCAGGCGGTCTACTAGTATCAATACCAAAAGAAAGAGTATCTGATTTGATGGATTTTTATAAAAATAATTTGGATACAGAATTTAGCATTGTTGGAGAAGTTGTAAAAAAGAAGGACAAATATATTTATGTGAAATAGGCATCATTAAGATGCCTTTTCAAATGCTAGAATAAACCATAATAAAATTTTATTTAAGTGGAGTGATTTACATGGCAGATAAAAGACGATTATTTAGTTTAATTCCTAAGGTAGATGATATTTTAAATGAAGAAAGAATAATGGAAATACTAGAGGATAATAATAGAGATTTTGTAGTCAAACATGTAAGACAAAATATAGAAAATATTAGAAAACATATTGTAGAATTGAAGGATAATGAAATTGAAAGTTTTAAAGTTGACGAGGACATGGTAATTTCAAATATAATAGAATCTGTAGAAAAAGAAAAGGCAATGAATTTAAGGAGAGTTATAAATGCTACAGGAGTAGTACTTCATACTAACTTAGGAAGAGCTCTTATTAATGATGAACTAAAAAATAGCATATGGGATGCTGTTAGTAATTATTCTAATTTAGAATACAATATAGAAACGGGAAAGAGGGGGTCTAGGTATTCTCACATAGAAGAGGTACTAGGACAGCTTACAGGGGCTGAAAGCGCTATGGTTGTAAATAATAATGCGGCAGCCGTATTATTAGTTTTAAGCACTATGGCTAAGAATAAGGAAGTAATCGTATCTAGAGGACAATTAGTAGAGATTGGTGGCGCTTTTAGGGTTCCTGAGGTTATGGAACAGGGAGGAGCCTTACTAAAAGAAGTAGGTACTACAAATAAAACTCATGTATGGGATTATGAAAATGCTATAGGTGAAGAAACGGGACTTTTATTGAAGGTTCATACGAGTAATTATAAGGTTGTAGGATTTACTAAGGAAGTATCAATTGATGAATTGGTAGAGATAGGAAATAAATACAATCTACCTACAGTTGAAGATATAGGAAGTGGAACTTTAGTAGATTTCTCTAAGTATGGAATAATAAAGGAACCAACAGTGCAAGAGAGTATTAAAAAAGGTATAGATGTGGTTACTTTTAGTGGAGACAAGCTATTAGGGGGTCCTCAAGCAGGTATAATAGTTGGTAAAAAGAAATACATTGATGCTATGAAAAAGAATCCATTAACTAGGGCTATTAGAATAGATAAATTAACTTTGGCTGCCTTAGAAGGAACGCTAAGAACTTATCTTAGTGCTAAAAATCCGGAGAAAGAAATTCCTACTTTAAGAATGTTAACTTATAGTCATGAGGAAATAAGTGAAAAGGCCCATAACTTATATGAGGTTTTAATAAATTCTTTAAAGGATTTTTTAATAGAAAAGGAAGAAGGCTATTCTCAAGTTGGAGGAGGATCTATGCCTACTGAGTATTTAAAAACTACTTTGATTAAAATAAATCATAAGGAAAAAAATGCTAACTGGATAGAAAAGAAAATGAGAGAAAGTAATATTCCAGTAATAGGTAGGATAAGTGAAGAGAATATATTATTAGACGTACGTACAATAAAAGAAGAAGAATTCAATATAATTAAAACATGCTTAGTTGAAATAGAGAAAATGGCACAAGGGGGCAAGTAGGGTGAAAAATGTTGTAATTGGGACAGCAGGACATATAGACCATGGTAAGAGCACTTTAATTAAGGCATTGACTGGTTTAGACCCGGATCGATTGAAAGAAGAGAAAAAAAGAGGTATTACTATAGATTTAGGATTTGCCGAGTTTGTGTTACCAAGTGGTAAAAGGGCAGGGGTAGTTGATGTACCAGGTCATGAAAAGTTTATAAAAAATATGTTAGCAGGTATAGGTGGTATAGACATAGTTTTGTTAGTAATTGCCGCTGATGAAGGAGTAATGCCTCAGACTCAAGAACATTTAGATATTCTATCCATATTGGAAATAGAAAAGGGTATTGTGGTACTTACTAAAACCGATTTAGTAGATGAAGATTGGCTTTCCCTAGTTAAGGAAGATATTAAGGAAAAACTAAAGGGGACTTTTTTAGAAGATGCTACCATGATGGAGGTCTCAGCCGTCGAAGGAAAAGGTTTAGATGAACTAGCCCATGAAATCGATAGACAAACAGATGAGTTAAAGGATAGAAACATAAACTTACCTCCAAGAATACCTATTGATAGGGTATTTTCCATATCAGGATTTGGAACTGTTATAACAGGAACTCAAATTGAAGGAACTTTCAAAGTTGGAGATGAAGTATTAATATATCCAAATAAAGTAGAGACAAAAATTAGAGGAATCCAAGTACATGGAAAGAGTGTGGATAGATCATATGCAGGGCAGAGGGTTGCCATAAATCTTGCCAATATGAAAAAAGAGGATATTAAACGAGGAGATGTACTTAGTATAGATAAGGTATTAGAGCCAACTATGATGTTAGATGTAAAGGTTAATGTACTAAAAGAATCAAATTGGTCTATTAAAAATAGATCAAGGCTTAGACTATATCATGGTAGTTCTGAAATATTATGTAGAGCAGTGATTTTAGATAAAGAGGAAATATTACCAGGAGAATCTGCTTATATTCAACTGAGACTAGAAGAAGAAGTTGTAGCAAAGAGAGATGATAAAATAGTACTTAGATTTTATTCACCTATGGAGACCATTGGGGGCGGATTTATTATAGACTCCAACCCACATAAACATAAAAGATTTAAAGAGGACATAATTGAAAAATTACAATTAAAAGAAAAGGGAGACATAGAGGATCTCATTGAAGAGATGATTAAGGTTAACAGTGAAAACTATGAAACTATGAAGTTTTACATAGATAAAGGTGAATTTGCAGAGAATGAGATGGAAAAGGTAATTGAAAAATTCATTGAAGAAGATAAAGTGGTTAAGTTTGTAGATAATGTTATATTACATAAGGACTATTTAGAAAAGCTTGAAAAAAATATAATAAAGGAATTAAAAGATTTTCATAATAAAAATACTCTAAAGTCAGGAATGCTTAAGGAAGAGCTTAGAAATAGGGTAATGAAAAAAGTGAAAAACAAATTATATGATGATCTATTAGCTTATTTTGAAAGTGTATTAAATTTAGTAGAAAATAAAGTTTCATTAAAAGACTTTAAAGTTACCTATACTAAAGATCAAGAAGAAATAAAGAAAAAAATTGAAGACAATCTTACTAAAGGGAAATTTAGTCCTAGAACTATAAAAGAAATGGCTCAAACCTTTAAAGATGAAAATGAATTTAATAAGGTTATTCAATCTATGATTGATTTTAATTTATTAATAAAATTAGATGAAAATATAGTTCTATACCACACGGTCTATAATGAGGCTGTAACAATGATAAAAGATTTTATAAAGGATAATGATGGCATTACTCTTGGTCAGTGCAGAGATGTACTTAGTACTACAAGAAAATTTGCCCTTCCCCTATTAGAGTATTTAGATAACAATAAGATAACTAAGAGGCATGGAGACAAACGTATAATTAATTAGTAAAATAGAAATATGAAACTAACCTTAATTTGGGAATTAAGGTTAGTTTTTTATTTATATGAATAAAAAGGACAGTTAACCATAAAGTGATGATTTATACATTATGTAAATCATGATATAATTTTTGGTATTAGTGTGAGGAGGGAAAACATGATACTTAGATTAACTGGACTTGTTGTAGCTTTGGGGATTCTAGTGAGTACATTGCCAGTTCATGCCGATTCATATGTAATGCATACAGTGAAAAGCGGTGAGACATATTCAATAATAGCTGAAAAATATAATAAGGATGAAGAAGAAATAAAAAAGTTAAATGATTCTTCAGAAGAATTGTACATGGGGAATTTAGTAAAGATTAAACCTATTAAAGGAAATAAGGACATAGGAATAAATGTGGATGGTGAACTGTTGAATGTAGATAGTGAACCATATATGGAAAATTCCAGAGTTTTTGTTCCTGTAAGCTTTATAGCTAAGGCCCTAAATGTAGATGAAATTAAATGGGACGATGAGAATCAAAGTGCAATTATAAAGGATGATAATAAAAAAATTATTTTACCAATAAAATCAGACCAGGCAATTATAGATGGTAAAAAAGTTAAATTAGATGCGCCTATTAATATTAATGATGGAAGAACTTTTGTTCCTGTTAGATTTGTAGCCCAAGCCCTTGAGTGTGATGTGGATTGGGATGGTAATAAATATACTGTCAACATAAGAAAAGATACAGAGTTGGTGGCAAAAGTACAGAAAAGCTATACAGAAGAAGATTTATATTGGTTATCTAGAATAGTAGAAGCAGAAGCTAAAGGAGAACCCTTTGATGGGAAATTAGCTGTAGCCAATTGTATAATAAATAGAAGAAAACATCCTGAATTTCCAAACAAAATAAAAGATGTTATATTTGACAAAAAATGGGGGTATCAATATACTCCTGTTGTGAATGGAACTATATACAATAATCCATCTGCAGATAGTATTAAGGCAGCTACCATGGCATTAGAAGGGAATAACAATATAGGGGATTGTCTGTATTTCTTAAATCCCAAAAAAATAACTAACTTTTGGATAGTTAATAATAGAAAATATTATAAAACAATACAAGAACATGATTTTTATCTATAAGATAGAGTAGACCTTTGGTCTACTCTATTTTATGTTAATCTCAAGCATAAGTAGATTTTCATGTATAATAGTACTATATTATGTAAATCATAAAGAGGTCTATTGATGAAACAGTATCTAAGAAAAGCTATATATATAGTTATTTGAATCTTATTTTTCTATTTACTATCCTACCTCTTCTTATTACGTCGAAAAATATAAAAAATATCCCTTGACATAAAATATAGACGTGCACTACTGTAGTAGTGACAAGGGAAAAGGTACTACATGGGAGTAGATGGTGGCTGGTGTTGCCTCTGGTCTTCAAAATTTGACAAGTGATTCTCGGATAGTTTTTAATAGTGACGATTAATTGTATATAATGATTGGAAATAGCCACATGAGACGATTTGGAATTTCATGTGGTTTTAGTTGTTTTTGGACGGCTTCGGGCATTAAGGCGGCGTGTCGGCGGCGGAGATGACGTTTGCGACGGTGTAGGGTTATGGTAGACTATATTCGATGTTTTTACTAGGGTTGTGGGCTGGTTTATTTTCGTCATAAATTGTTAATGCAATGATTGGAGGAACATTTTTAGCAGATGGTCTAGAAAGTGGTGTGGCTTATATATCCTTTCTATAGTCAGCTGTTAGAATTTTTATATTAAACTGTTCTTTAAAGTCCTTCTTTTTATCTCAGCTACGATAAGAATAATGATAGGAAAAATCACTTGGAATAGAAAAGCAAAGGGTGGCCATACATCTATACCCCATTCAACCCATTCCATTACACTATCATGTAAAAAATAGGATAAAATAAGCATTAGTAAAGAAATAGGCGTCACTATAAACCTATAATCATCAAGAGCAAATATTTTACTAATACCTATGCATGTTGCTAATAGACATATACAAAACTTTGCGAAGGTCCCAATACTGAACAGAATATTTACAACTGCTTCTGCTCTTTGGAGCAATCTCCCAACGGATATCCTTGAAGCAGCAAGGTGAGCAGGAAAGTATTGGGTTGCAGCTGTATTAATGCCGAGAACTAGAATATATGTCATTCCCAATATAAGCAGTAATATTCCAGCGATTAGTAGTCCTATAATGTATATCTTATAAGGTGATTTTCTAGTTTCAAAACTACTAAATACCATTGTGAAAATTACTATTTCTCCAAAGGGGAATGAAAATGCTGAAAAAGCCCCTTTAATAATTGGACCAATTTCACTAGAAAATATGGGATGAATATTAGTTATATTTATTTCTGGAATTAACAACAATACAAAAATAGTTATTATAAATATAAGTATAGGAAGGAAAATTTTTCCCCAACGTGCTAGTACTTCAATGCCTAATTTTACAGTATATGTTCCTACTACGACACTAAGAATGTTAAAAGCTATTCCAGGTGTTTTAGGAAAGGCAAGAGTTGTAAAGACAAAATCAATGTATGTTAGAATCAGAGCATTTAGGTGAAAGGCAAACCATATATATAGTAGACCTATTATCTTTCCAATAAGCTTTCCAAAACAAATTTCAAGAATATCAAACAAATCCCTGTGTGGAAAAAGATAGTGAAGTCTAGCGAATATAAAACATATTACTAATGTCATGAGCATTGCTAAAATAATAGATAACCATAAATCCTGTTTAGCTTCAATTCCCCGTATTAAAATTGTAGCTGTACCTACAAGGAACATAATTATGAGATATATACTTTGTTTGTCAGTAATAATTGTCCTGTTCACTAGCAAGTCCTCCAAGCATTTTGTAGAAATAAAATTGATATATATAATAGTTTAACCAAATATTTCTTTTCTAATAAATTTGGTAACAGTATTGATTATGCTAAAGGGCAAGGGGCCAGGAAATCTGTCCCGCTAGTTCATCTTATTTCACCGCCTCAGTGTCGTCTTAAGACGTCGAAAAATGTAAAAAATATCTCTTGACATAAAATACATATGTGCTATAATGTAATAGTGCCAAGGAGAAAGGTACTACATGGGAGTAGATGGTGGCTGGTGTTGCCTCTGGTCTTCAAAACCAGTTTGAGGGGTTAGTAGCCTCTTAGGTGGGTTCGATTCCCACATATTCCCGCCAATTATGATAATATAAATGGTTTCAACAAATTATGTTGAAGCCATTTTTTATTTTGAATTTTTTATAAACCAGTATGTTCAATACCACTTTACATGGAATTTTAAATCAATGGAGGTATTGAAAATGGCCATTTCTATGAATGGAAGAAAGAAAATCAAAACCAGTATGAAAGTAGACCAATTTTCACGTAAGGAAATTACTATCAAAGAATTTATTGAACTACACAATGAATTTATTAGGGACAAGATGTTGGAAAATCTATCTCAGAAGACAATTAAAGACCATAAATATTTATTCACATTTCTTACTCGTTGGATTGAGCAATCCAACTGGTCTGATACAAACCAGTGTGTTCAAAAGTCATTATTTATGGACTATAAAGAATATATGTTGTATGAAAAGAACTATGCTCCATGTACTGTAAACATAAGACTTAGACCATTAAAAGCATATATAAACTGGTTGTTAAAGAATCAATACATAAAGAATAACTTTAATAATCATATTAAGCTTGTTAAAGTTGCTGACGATAGAATTATGCCTCTTTCAAAGATAGAGGTTAAGAAATTAATTGAAGTAATTGGAAATTACACTTATGCACGATTTAGGGACTTGACTATTACCATAACTATTCTTGATTGTGGCATACGAATTGGGGAGCTTCTTCAAACTACGATTAATGATGTGAATTTTGCAAAAGGATTTATTATAGTACGTGCTAAGGTAAGTAAGACAAGAACAGAAAGAATTTTACCTGTATCTAAAAGAACATTGAATCATTTAGAACAATTAAAGGAGATAGCAATAGAACAAAATCAGATACATTTATTTCTATCAACAACTGGTAAAAAGGCAATTGCTGAAGGCGACATTTTCACGAATTTTCGTAAATACAAGGTATATGCCAATATAAATAAAAAATGTACTCCATATGTTTTAAAGCATACTTTCGCTACACAAATGGTTAAAAAGGGAGTAGACATATTTACACTACAACGCCTAATGGGGCATAATAATATCACAACAACTAGACAGTATGTATATTTAGACAATGATGATATTTTGGAGAAGCATAGACAAAGTGATATATTAAACTATTTCTTTACATAAAAGGATGCAGAAATGCATTCTTTTTTATTTTAATTGTGTATATAAGGCATTTTAATATCTAGAGTAGTTTAGTATAGTCAATATACTTTCTGGCCTTCAGATTCCCGATTTGACGCGTTTGAATTTCTAAGTAGACCTGTTGGACTACTGAAAACGCTATAAGTAAGATATCGGTATCAGAAGGCAAATTAATAAACAATAGCAAGGCATACCAATGCGACGATGATGTATAAAGCAGGAGTAAAAACTAAAGTCATGCAGGAAAGATTTGGACACTCAGTTATATCTACTACATTAGATATATACACTCATTTATTTAAGGAAGACCAAGAAGAAGTGTCAAGTATTCTTAGATAATAAAGTGTTTAGATAAATAATTAAAAGAGTATTGCGATTGCATTAAATTTAATTTTGGTATATTATAGCAAAGTTATGAAATATGTAAGCATGTAATTTGAAGATAAAGGCAAATATTCCTAAATCAGTACACAAACACCATAACATATGTATAAAAAGCGAATGAGATTCAGGGAAGAGTAGATAGCAGACATTGTACACTATGCTACGTATGTATATTAAGGGTTAGTAGAAAAAGTGGTTGTTCAGTAATATAAGCAAAAATCACTTTATGGTTTTGTACAATTACATATTTATGATAAAATAGAATTTTGAAGAAAAGGTGTGACAAATTTAAGGATTAAGTGAATTGAGAAGGGGGATTATAATTAGTTTTGATGAGTTATAGTACACAAAAATTGGAGATAGTTTAGTTGATTATGTCTATAGGTATGAATTGTATTAAGACAGTGGAGCAATCTTTGGTAAAGAAAACTTAAATTAAATAACAATGAGAAAAAATAATAACTGATATAAAAGCGAGGTTAATTATAATGTTAATATTAAATATTTTTGGAAGTATAGTAAGTATAGTTGGATTTATAGTTACATATATAGTGAATCCACTAATGAAGAAATATAATAAGAATGAGAAAATTAGTAGAATAATTGATTCTTCAATAAAGCCGTTGTTATTAATTGTAATATTTATATTAATAGCAACAAACTGTGTAACATACGCTTATATAATAGAGGAAAATAGTAAAGTAAATGTAGCTAATGAGCTCATTAATTCTTTTCCTAAATCGGATAGAATTGGTTTTGCAAGTAACGGACAGTTAAGAGGTTTTACAATAAATGGTTACAATTTTATTGTTAAGTATAAATTAATGGATTCAATTGAGTTAGAAAAGCTAGATAAATTTTTATTTGCCGATTTATTACTAACTGAAAAAGGAAAAGATTTGGATCATTCAACTGAAAGAAAATTATTATTAGAAGCATTTGATACTGTCCTAACAATTGTGAGAAAGCAATCAACTGTACACTATTATTAAATATACAGTGATTTTGAGATATTCTAAACTTCTATACATAATACTTGCTAACAAAACATTGCTGACACCAAACCACTTAGCTAGAACAAACATTTGTTTAGCTCTTGTATAGGTCACGAGAGTATACTTATAGGGTAGTGTAGCATTAGTAATACGAAGCGTTAGGTGAAATAATTAGTTACTCATTATCTATATTATGTGATACATGTGTTAGTCGTCTTTTAATAAGCTACTTCAACTTTAAATAAGGTAAACAGATAGATTAAATTAAGAGAGAACCAGTTAGGTTCTTTTTTTATTGAAGATAAACAATTAGAGGGGCAATGTGATTTTAGTCCGTTATAAGGATGGTTAGAAGATTAGAAGAAAATTTCATAAAAATTAAATAAGCTAGTGTACTCAACCATTGTTTTTTAAATGGTAACCTAATAAGAAAAAGTAATAGTATCAATCTATTTACTAATTATACATAGAAAGCATATAGAATTACATCTATTTTTAAATGCAAAGAATTGAATAAAAGATTGGTTTTACATATACAAGATGATAGTGGCACACATTTATCTTTCTGACCTTGAGATTTGGATTATAGGGTGATTAATACATAAACTAGACCTGTTCATCCATTGAAGATACTGTGGTCAAGTGGTGACTTCAAATTATGAATATGAGAGAAGCGTGATAATTTAGAAAAGGCAATAATGCAAGGGGATAAACATATCACATGAAAGTAGGATAGGTACTATACGTAGTATCTATTTTTTTATGAGTAATTATTCTAGAGATGATTTGAAAAAGTTCTTAAGGATGATTTGGACTTTATGGTTAGGTATTGGTAGGCAATAAGAGTATAAGGGTATTCAGAATACATACTAGCAGAAAAAATAAGCGAAGTCGACTAAACTTCCGAAATAGATAGAAAGTTCAATTTAACAAAGAATCACTTACAAAAATATTACTTCATAAAATCGAAAAAACTTTAAGAAAATAGATTGGAGAAAGAAAAAAGCGTATGAAATGACTAGGGTTATACCGACATACATACGATGATTTTAATCAAAAAATCATAGATAAATATATCGTATTATTAGTTTTATCATATAATATTAGCTATGTATGTTGAAAATAAGGTAACAATGATTAAAACTCAATAATACATATGATGATATTGAAATTAATTAAGATACTTATAGAATAAATTTTTAAAAGAAATTTAAAAAAGGTATTGACAAACGATTTAAGAGGATATAAAATAAGATTAAATCAAACACGAAATATAATAATTTACAAAATTCAATTAAATGGAAAGGAGAAAATAATATGATAAAAAAGTTATACAAAAAAATTATAAATAAAGCCACTACAAACACAAAATATAATAATGATCATTGGTGATGAATGATAATAGGCAAACAAATATTTCTTCAAATCTGAAGGTGTAAAAATAACATCACAAGATTAGATACATATGATTTGATATTTTATGATGCTTTGCTATAATCGTATATATATTTACATTAACAGACCTAAAGGAGTTAGTATTATGAATAAGGAATCATTTAAAAGAGCCATTGAATATATAGAAGCTCAAAGCATAAAATCTGAGAAAACAAAAAAACTCTATAGAGATATTTTACAAAAAATCTTTACTAAAGAAGAAGAGTTACGAAAACCATACGTCGAATTTACATATCATGAAGCAATTGATATGTTAAAGTTTTGGAAGATAAAAACACTCCGTTCGTTAAATATCATCAATACAATTCTTAATAAATATATTGAATTTTACGTTAATGAAGGTATGGCTAATCCAAAAGAGGTTATATTTTTAAGCGAAGAAGATTTAAAGCTGTGTATCTACAGTGATTATGATAACAAATATTTTACATCAGTTGAAGAATATGAGTATTTTGTTGAAAACTTTTGTCACAATGCCCAAGATGCAGTTGTATATACATTAAGGTTTGAGGGTGTTGGTGGAAGACAGCACGAAGAAATCAGAAATCTAAGAGAAGAAGATTGTAATACAGAAACTAATGAATTAACTTTAAGAAGTACAGATAAAGATGGAAATGAACAAGTAAGAACCATTAAAATAAGTAATGTCAGTATGAGAGTTATTCAAGATGCCATTAATGAAACTTCTTACTTCAAAAACAATGGATTAGAAAACCCTGACAACAAGACACAAAAATTTACCGTTTCTAGGAATGGATACGTAGTACGATACTCGGGAAGAGAATCTTACGAGCCAGTTAAATTTTATCTTATTAACGATAGGGTAAAAAAGTTATCTAGAGCATATGGGAAGGAACTACTTAATCCGAAAAACGTATTCTACAGTGGAATGGTATTAAGGCTTAAAGAATTAGAAGATAACAAGGGCGAGTTAACAACACAAGATTATAAAGCCATCCACAAGAGGTATGGATTGAGTGAAAACACATGGTTCTATAGCAAACAACTATATCAAAATATTAAACAATATTTGAGCTAGAAGGATAAGTTATTGTTGGTGTAGAAAAAGTTTCAGTTACTATGATTTTGATATTTAATTATTTTTCATCATATAACGCCTTTAACAAAACCCAAAAATTCAAAAAGAAAGCAGGAGGATGTTTATATGAAGAATCAAATCAAAAGTAATCAAGTAAAAGTAGGAATTAAACTACAAAATAAGTTAGAGAGTGAATTAACGACTAGGGTCGAAATGTACTATATAAACCTCGATATAGAAACAAATCGAAAAGGTTACTGTTTCAATATATATGATAATAAATATGACTACAAAAAAGTATTGGTAGATTTTTCCGAAGACAAAACATTAGATTGTTACATCAATGAGGTATTATCTAGCTTGGAGTATGGAAAATTTGCTATTCATCTAGCAAATGCAACAGAAATATTCTTATTGGAGTTATTGGAAGAAAATAAAATTGGTCATGAATTTTTATACATAAGTGAGGCGGAGCTATATACGTGGGACGATTCTATAGGGGATTCTATTCCAATTTCAGAAATAACAAATTTAAATTATAATCCAGAAAACCTTATGTTAGAGATTGTTACTTTCGGTGATTATAAGTATTGGATAGATTTAAAAAATAAGGATATTAAAATGTTAGAGCTTACGCATAACGAAGATACACAAGTCCTAAAGCTGAGCGAAGAAGATATAATTCATGATATACTTTGTAATTGGTTCGAAGAGATGACTGACAAACTTTTAGATTGTTCACTTGAAGAAATAATACAAGGACTTAAAGATGAACTTCAAATAATGATAGACGAAGATTGTGCAAGTCATCTTGAAGAAGAATTATTAGTAAAGTTACAAAATCCTTCTACAGAGATGTTATATGATATAGACAAAAAATATCTTCATAAAAAGAAAATGTTTATTGAGTCACAAAAACAATATGCTAAAACGGTATAGTTCACGTAAAGAGTGATATAGCAGTAGATAAATCTAAAAAAACTTTATAATAAGGTCATATAAGAAGCACCTTAGCACATGAATTAACAATACTATTTCGGAGGTGCTTTTATATGATTAAAAATAGAATTAAAGTAGTAGATACTATTATGGGCAGTGGCAAAACATCCTGGGCAGTCGAACATATGAATGAAAACTCATTCGGTAGAAATTATATTTACATTACTCCATATCTTGATGAAGTAGAAAGGATAAAGAAGTCAGTAACGAATAAACATTTTTATGCTCCCATTAATAAGGGTGAAGGAAAGCTTGATAACCTGAAAGATTTAGTACTTGAACAAAAAGATATAGTTGCAACGCATAAGTTATTCCAAATGGCAGATGAAGAATTAATAGAATTAATTTCATATAATAATTATATTTTAATACTAGATGAAGTAATGAATGTGATAGAGCAAGTTCCGTTACAACAGGATGATTTTAGGTTATTAAAGGATAATGAAATCATAACTATAGATAGTGAAGATTTCATAATATGGAATGATGAAAAAGGGTATGAGGATACGAGATACAACCTTATTAGAAATATGTCTAAAAATAAGAACTTAATGTTCCATAGGAATAGCGTGCTAATGTGGACTTTTCCAGCTTCTTGTTTTAAAGCTTTTGATGAAGTATATATATTAACCTATCTATTTAATGCACAATATCAAAAATACTACTATGATATGTTTGGTTTAGAATATGAATACTTCGGTATTAAGCAATTGGATGAAAAGTACATACTCACTCCAAAGGAAGAAATGAACGAAGACAAGTCACAATTAAAGAAATTGATTACTATCTACGAAGGAAAGCTTAATGCAATAGGAGATAGTAATAGCTTAAGTTCTACATGGCTAAAAAATAGAAAAAATAATAGGAAAATTCTACAATTGAAGAATAATACTTATAATTTTTTTAGAACAATAGTTAAATCTAAGTCAAAGGATAATATGTGGACTACATTGTTAGTAGCAAAAGATAAGTTGAAAGGTAAAGGGTATACACTCGGCTTTGTTTCGCATAATACGAGGGCAACAAATGACTATGCACGCAAAAGAAATATAGCTTATTTATTGAATAAGTTTATGAACCCTATGGAAAAGAGCTTCTTTGAAGATAGAGGCATTAAGGTAGATGAAGAAAAATGGGCTTTGAGTGAATTGTTGCAATGGATTTGGCGTAGTGCTATAAGAAAAAATCAAGAAGTTACCATATATTTACCTTCTAAGCGAATGAGAGATTTATTTGTTAAATGGCTTGAGTCGTGAAGAAAAAATTAAATCTTTAAAACCTAGCAAATTACTTATGCACCTTGAAGGTGCAGAAATGAAAAAATAACGAAAAATATTTTGTTTGCTACACTATGTTTTTTAGATGTTTTTCAGATACTATCCTTAAAAGAAAGATGACATTAAAAGTAATAATCATAATCAGAAAGTGTGGAATCGGCTGAAAGCCGAAAAGTAGCATGAACCTAGTGAATGCTACTTAATAAAAAAATACAAAATTATCTATAAATCATAAGTCTCCCCTCACTCAAAATCAAACTTAAAAAAATTCAATGAGGAGGATTACTATGATAGTAAAAACAATAGATAGAGTGCTAATAACAGAAAAAACACAAGTGGCAAAAGGTGGCAATAAGTATAAGGAAGCAAACGAATATATCTACATCTTTTCAAATGATGGTCAACACTATGCGATTATTGATAAGGCAGTTAAAAACGAGATACTTTCACATAAGTGGACTTATGATAGGTCAAAGAAGTTATTTGTTAATAATTCTAAAGTTCTGAAGAAGAAAATGTATCTTCACCAAATGGTATTGTATTATTCCTATGGCGAGGAAGACTATTTAAGATTATATGGTGATAGGACAAAATCAAAAGACCCAACCTTAAAGATGGTAATAGACCATATAGACAACGACATGAAGAATAACACGATAGAAAATCTTCAAATAATATCACATTACCATAACACACAAAAAAAGAGGAAAAAATGTACATCTGATAGTGTGATAATTTCTTGGAAAAAAAGAGAAGGGGTATATATGTTGGTGTTCGATTTTATCGATAAGCAATGTGATATATTTTATTATGAGGATTATGATGGATTTATTAACGCGTATCAAAGTATGAAACCTAAGTCAAGCAAAGACGATGTGATTGAATACATAAAGAAAATAGAAGAAAGCAAGAACTATATACGTTTTGAAACCGTACTATATGATAGGCATCCTCAGATGCTAGAAAATATTAACTTGAAGAATTATAATATATTTCAGACCAAAGATGGGTATATACTTCAGTTTAAAAAATAGATAGATATATATATGGAACACTAATTCATTGGAAATTGGTGTTTTTTCATTTTATCCCCAAAATGTGTAAGCTTATATAAGTAAAATTCGATTAGATGTGTGTTGATTTGATTAACTATACACATAGGAGGCCAAACGATTAAGAGTACGTGTAAGGAAGAAAAACAATAAACTTAATCTTTAAGTACAAGAGATTCAAGTTAAATACAATAAGTACATAAAAAATAGGAACCTAAGAATTAATATTGTTACCATTCTAAACGATGGTGGGTGAATGATTTGAAGAGCACTTTAAATGTGATAAGAAAAAATATTGAACATGACAATATATAATAGAATTTATGGAATAGATATATAATTGAATATCTAGGACTACTCATAAGACACTAACCGATTTTAGTTCGTGTTTTTTTATATGATATATAGAAGCAGTTATGCTAAGATAGGAATATAGGAAAAATTTTACAAAGAACAAATGGAGGAATAGAATATGAGAGGGTATGTCAAAAATGTGATAATAGGAACACTAGAGTGTGATAATTTTGATGAAGATGATTTTACAATACGTTATGATGTGAACAAAGCGATTATAAGATATGATTATAGTGACTTAGAGTATAAGTTCATAGTTAATATACCAGATGAAAGAACAGAAGTTGAAAAGGAATCAAATGTGATGGGGATGAAACTCGGAAATAGAATCAAGAAGGTATATTTTTTTGAAGGACAGATGAATCCTGGTAGGTATAGTGCGTGTGAAAATTTTGAGTGCCGAAATCTTAAAGAATTAAAAGAAGAACTTAACTCATGGAAAAAATATTTATTTGGTGAATTGTCTTCATCTAGGACTAATTTAGATAATGGTATTGAAAATAGAACACATTCATTTGATTTTGAATATATAGAAAAATATATAGATGAAAACATAGCTGATGAAATGTTTTCTTGTAAAGAAATAGAAGAATTAAATAATAAGTTAAATGAAGTACAAAGCAAATTTGAAGAAGAATTAAAGAATATAATATCAGACCAAGAAAAATTGAAAGAAGAACTAAATAAAGTGAAAAAAGATTTTTCAAAATTAAAAACAGCTTCAACTATTATGGCAAAAAGAGATTGGTGTAAGAAATATACTAGAAAAATAAAAGACTTTTTAAGTGATGAAGAAAAAAGAGCAACAACATTAAAAGTGCTAAAAGGTGGCAATATGTTTTTAAAAATATTTGGCATGGAGATTCCTATGTTAGGAGAAGGAATTGAAACTATGGAAGAAGTAGCTAATTCTATAGATTAAGTTCGGATATAATAAAGCCTATCTATTTTTTATATGAAATAAGTAGTTATAAAGGTATAGTATTAAAACGAGTAAAAATAACCCTTTATTCATGATTGTAAAGGCCCAACCAATAATGTATAAACGTTGACAAAAACTCCTCGAGCTTTACAAACAGATATGGTAAAATCTGTCTGTGATAAGAATGTGAATATAAAGTTTGGGGGATGTACATATGAATATTGGATATATAAGGGTAAGCTCTAAGACTCAAAATGAAGATAGGCAACTTGAAAAGATGGAGACATTAGGAATAGAAGAGAGATTTATTTTTATAGACAAGCAAAGTGGCAAGGATTTTAATAGACCACAGTACCAAGCCATGAAAAAGATAATACGAGAAGGTGATTTGGTTTACATAGATGCACTAGATAGGCTTGGAAGGGACTATGACGGAATCATTAGAGAATGGAAAGAGATAACGAGAGAATTAAAAGCAGATATTATTATACTAGAAAATGAAACATTATTTGATAGTAGGAAGTTCAAAGATATGGGAGATTTGGGAAAGCTAATGGAAGACCAATTTTTAAGCCTACTATCTTATGTAACAGAACAAGAGAGAAAGAAAATAAGGCAAAGGCAAAAGGAAGGTATAGAAATCGCAAAGGCACAAGGTAAGCATTTAGGTAGACCTAGAATAAATTTAAGTACGTTAAGTAAAGAACAAAAGGATATATTAGAATGTAATCATGTTAAATGGAAGAATAAAGAGATTACAGGTGTTAAGTTTATGGAAATGCTAGGCTTGAAGAAGAATACATTTTATAAGATTATAAATGAATATGAAGGACAAATAGGATAGGTATGTATAGACCTATCCTTTTTTTTTACATAGTCACAGGGGGGAGGAAAACATTGAGAATGGGGTTCTAGGGATTATAGAAAGGTATAGCTACTAAATTCACGTATCACCACAAAAAATACATAGACCAAATTAGTTTAAACAAAGCTTTATGCAAATTCAATAAAACTACCTTTACATATATAAAGGTTAATTATATAAAATATACTACAGCAAATGCAGGAAAATGGAAATATATGTTGAATTAACAATAAATGTAAAGTCTATTCCAGTAGGACAATTGCTGAATTTTGTCCGTTATAATGTCTAGTTTTACAAGGAAGCTTAAAGCAATAAGTAGCTTTAGTTGTAGTAATTATAAATATCTATAAAAAGAAAACAGATAAATAGTTAAAAATGATAAAGTGAAAATTTAAATTTAAGATTGTGTAAGTAAATAATTATAATTTATTTGTAATAGGTATCAGTGAATATCAGAGTGATGTATTTTGAATCAGTTATTAAGATTTTACTTCTAAATTATAATTATTTTAACAAAAAACCAATATAAGGAGAGGGAATATGGTAACTAATCTAAAGGAAAAAGCAGATAATTATATTGTTTTTTCAAGTGCAATCTCAAATAATGTGTTAAAAGGGCAATTTCATAAGCTGTTTGGTATAAAGAGAAAAAGGAATGAATTTATTAGAAGTGGTTTAGACGTAGATATTTTTACAACCCAATTATTAAATGAAAAAATCATATCTTTTGATGAATTGAATGATTTTTTATTTAATGAGTTATTTTATGGTATTCATAAACATGTATATATTAGAAAAATAAGGAATTATAAATATGATTTGACTCATGAAAACAATGTACTAAGAATTTTAAAAACATGTTACGATATTCATGAAATAGATTATAATAATATTTCTAGTACAATTTTTAAACATGATGAAAACGATGTAAAACTTGTAGCTGTTAGAGTAATAAAAGAAGCTAATAAAATAGAAAAGATAAGATTAATTTATGGTGAAAAAGTTAGTAAATTAGATGGAAATAAACAATATAACGAAAATAGTTATACATGTATTGAAATAGATTTAAGAAAAAACTTAATTATTACCAAAGTTGCACCTAAGTCGAATGTTATAGGGGATACAAAAAAGCCTTCAAGTATTGAATTGAAAAATACTAAAGATGCTTTGGGTAAATTTGGCATATATACCGAGGTATATGGGCATAGCCATAGAGAAGTTCTGTTCAATATATCAAAAAGTTTGTCAGATGAACTTTTTTCAAAGGCAGATTATGAAGAACCTAAAGAAATAGATGATCTGATAAGTGAATTTTCAAGAAAAATATTGGATAAAATTAACATATGCAATATGAAAGGAAATTCCAATGCCAATTTACAAGCCCAAGTAAATAAGCTTATACAGCAAATTAAGATAACATCTATATTAGAAGAGACAGAAATTGGGAATATGAATTTAACAGGAAAAATTTCTTATTTAAAATTCAAGGATTGTGATAGTGTTAAGGCTGTCCTTAAATCTAAACGTATAAGAGAATCATTAGCTGATTCAGAAGCATACTTTGGATTGAAAAATAGCATTGAAAATTCTAAGGAATTAGAGATGTTAAGGGTGGTGTGGTATCATGGTGGCGAAGAAGTTGTTATAAAACATGATGCCTCGGACATTAATGTTTTATTTATGCAGTTTTATACAAAGTTAGATGAAGGGGATTTTTATTATGTACTTGAAAAATATGAGGAATTCCAAAGAAAGCATAATGGAAAGATTTGAAGAGTGGACCATAAGAAAAAGAAAGTTAGATGACTTAAACCCTTACAAATTTGCTAGAGAAATCAATATTGATGAAAATGAAGCTATCTATTTTTTTAAAGAGTTGGAAACAGAAGGCTATCTAATTGGTTATATTATTTGTGATTGTCCAGCTTGTGGAAATGAGTGTTATGTTGAACATTATAATATTGATAATCTATATGAATGTGAAGAGTGTGAAGAACTTATTAATATAAGAAATTTGAGAAAGAAAGACGTATCATATAGTATTAATAAAGAGATGCTGGTAAATGGAATAAAGAAGTGTGTAAACCCAATTGAGCTTATGCTTGAAGAACATAATGAAAAAGTTATTAGAATTGATAGAAACAAAGGAGTAGACAGTATTAAAGGTAAAATAAAGACAAAAGATGAAGGAGTGATAAAGATGGAAAGGAAGTCGACAAGAATTTTTATAAGTCATTCAGAAAAAGATAAAGTAATTGTAAGAAAACTTATTAGATTATTACATGATATAGGTATACCGAAACAAAAAGAATTTATTTTCTGTAGTTCTTATGAAGGATACAATGTACCACCTGGAGAAGACATTTCAGAATATATCAGAAAAGAGTTTGATGAAAATATTCTTGTAATTTTCATGCTATCTGAAAATTTCTATAATAGCCCTGCATGTTTATGTGAAATGGGTGCTGTGTGGGTTAAAACTAAAAAGCATATTCCACTTTTAATACCACCTTTTCAATTTAAAGAAATAAAAGGCTTTTTAAATTCTAATACTAGAGGAATTCACATAAATAAATCTGAAGGATTAGATTCATTCAGTAAAAAAATTACTGAAGAATTTAATTTGCCAAATATTGATATTACTATATGGGGAAATGATAAGCGAGATTTTTTAGAGGACATAAAGAATTTATTAGAAGGTTAATAAACTGAATTTGTACTTTTGATACTATTTAAAATGGTGATTTAATCACTTAAAACAGCAAAATACCATAAAGCGATAAAATATATTGAAAACAACGAGGATAGGTATAATATAGACCTATCCTTTTTTTGTGGCTCTGGGGGTATCAAAACATCGAGAAAGGGTTAAGAGGAATTGCAGAGGGGAGGAGCTACTAAACTTACACATCACCAAAAAAATATACTGATAAATTTAATTTCGACAAAGTTTGACGCAAATTCAATAGGTATATGTCGATGTGGATACCATGCCATAAATAAAGGGAAATGTAAAAATGTGGAGAATTTTACAATAAAGTTCATTGAGTTGAATTGAAAGATATGTAGGGGTATTGTAGATATATCACCTCATAACAATAATCGGCATAACGGTGGCACAAATATTTATCCTTGTGAAAATAGGGTGTATTAGGTGTTAATAGAAAATATTGAGCATTTAAAGCAAAATGAGTATATTTTTATTTGCCAAAATATTTGTTGCAGAAATGGGGTATATAATATGGAGATAATTTTAGAAAAAATTTTAGAGGAACCATTTAGAAGAGGGATAAATAAGACAGCTATAGTCACAATTATTAAAAAGCATAGCACGATTAAAAGTGAAAGATATGGTTATTTAACGGCTAATCAAGTGTATGATATGATTGATGAAGGTGCAGCGATACACTTAAGTAAAGTTTATGTAAAGGATTTTTCGTTAGATGAATATAGAGCCACTAGAAAGCTTGCAAAATATGCTAATGTTAAACTGAAATGGTGTAACTTTGAAGAATGTGTTTTTGATATTAGTGATAGTAATTATATTTCATTTAATAATGCAGACTTTGGTAATTTTAGTGTTAATTTTAGTAAAGCGACTTTTGGTAAAGGTGATGTATATTTTAGTGGAGCTATCTTTGGAGGAGGCTATATTAATTTTAAGCAAGCATATTTTAGTAAAGGTAATATTAATTTTGATAATATTAATTTTGGCACAGGTGATATTAATTTTGATGCGACACATTTTGGTGACGGTCATGTCTATTTTAATGACACAAATTTTGGTGAAGGTAATATTAATTTCTTATGTGCAACTTTCGGTAAAGGCAATGTAGATTTTTTTGACTGCACTTTTGGTAAAGGGAATGTAGATTTTTATTATACAATTTTTGATGAAGGTGGTATTTATTTTGGTGGAGCAACTTTTAACAAAAGTAATCTAAATTTTGCTGAAGCAACCTTTAGTGGAGGGGATGTTTTCTTTGATTGTGCTACTTTTAACGAAGGAAGTTTAAGTTTCGATGAAGTTATTTTTGGTGAAAGTAATGTTGATTTCAATGACATGTCATTAAATGAGTTACTATTTGATAAATGTAATTTTAAAACTGATATAAATATAAAGAAATTGAAATGTAAAGAATTATATGTAAAGGACTGTATAATTAAAGAAATTTTTGATTTAAGCAATATGAGTAAAGAAAAAATTAATACATTGAGTTTTAATAACACGAAAAATTTAGGTCAAATATTTCTTTGTTGGGATGATAACATAAGAAGTGCAATAGTAGGTGTAGAAAATTCAGAAAAATACATCTCAAAATCATATACATGTAAGTTATTAAAAGAAAATTATCATAATATAGGTGAGTATAATAATGAAGATTATGCATATGTAGAATTTAGAAGGTGTCAAAGAAAATCATTATATTATAGGGAAAATATTAATAAGCCTAAAAAGAATAATAAAATCTTTTCAAAAGAAGGAATAACATACATGTGGGAGTACTTAAAGTATACATTAATGCCTCTAAGAAGTAGAGTAGACTACATAATAGGGGAGCTTATAGGTGGATATGGTACTAAGCCACGAAATGTTTTTTGTTCATGTATTATAACTATTTGTATATTCGCATTTATATATAACATACTTCCTAGTGGGAGTGAATTATCTGATTTATTTAAGGAAAAGCCAAGTGAAGTTAAATTATTCATAGAAAGTGCAAATGGGAAGACACCTATCTCTGTGAAATATGCTGAAAACATATTATTAATGGATAAATCAACTTCAAACAATTTGTGGGCGTCACGTTTGTGGTCTGGGATTTATTTTAGTGGAATAACTTTCCTAACGATTGGATATGGAGATATTGCACCAAAAGATACATTAACAGCAATATTTTGTGTACTAGAGGGTTTTTGTGGCATTTTCTTAATGTCATATTTTACTGTTGCTTTTGTTAGAAAAATACTCAGATAAATATTAGAAAAGTTTTGCATAAATAGACGTCTCCTTAATTCTTACTTATTTAGAATTATTGACCATTTACACAAAACTTTATACATTACCATTTTATTGTTAAGCCTACATGCTAATGCTATTATTATAGCCTTAGAATTTCCACGCTTCCACCATTGTTTTGTATAATTTCTTTTAAAATAGTTTCTAATGTTGAAATTGGTAAATCATTGAGTTCGTTATTAAAGAAGAAAACATTATTAATTGTAAAGTCAGCATAGTTATCATGCTTATCAAATTTTTGCAAATTAAACGGAATTTCAATATCATAAAACTGTGCATATGATTTAGCAGGTGTAAAATAACCAAAACTTTCTAAAAGTTTCCTTGTATTATAAAGTTGAGAAGCATATGTAAAGTTAGCATTTAACCAAAAATAATGATTAGTATTTTCTTTATCATTAAATCTATCTTTTTCACATTTTGATATAAGTAGATTTATTTGATGAATAGGGGTTAGATTACTTTCACTTATATAGCTTTTTTCTTCAATTTTATAATCATTTTTTAATCCAAATATATTAAGGATTTTTTGAGTTGAATATGGTCCCGTACCTGAATATCCACAGATTGTATTTAACCAAAGTTCATTATCTTTATCATCTTTAAGAACAAATCTGTAAACCTTATTACTTTCTTCATCTATATAGGGAGATTGTTTTTCATCTCTATATACTTCAAATTCCTTAATGTTACTAAACAATGGAACTATGTTTTTAACGAATCTTACAGTTAAGTTTGGGTCATCGTGATAGAACTTGATAGTTGTTGGATATGGTAAATTACTCATAATTAGTACACCTCCAAGATTGTTATTATACTTTATGATATATATGAAATTTGGACAAGAATAGAACCGATTTATTATAATTTACTTTGCCTAAAATTATTTACGTCTACTAGCATCATTTTATATGTTTATTAAATACACTAACGTGCTTATGTTTCCTTAGTAAATTATTAATGCCTTGACATATAGATTTTTCTCACTTATGCTGGAGAAAAGTGAACCATGCGTATTATTGAACATAAAATGGTTGTAATCATTGAAAATACAAAGGATTGGCAAGAATGATGAAAAAGGGGTCTTCAAAACCAGTTTGAGGGGTTAGTAGCCTCTTAGGTGGGTTCGATTCCCACATATTCCCGCCAATTATTTTAAAGAGTTTGCATATGCAGACTCTTTTTTCTATTTGTTGGAATAGAATGAAAAAAAGTGGTAATAATATACTGTTAGATGGGAGGTACATTATGAAAAGAAGAAAACCAAAGGGTAGAATAATTTTTATTTGTGTCTTTTTACTAGCAGTTAGTTTTATATACGGATATTACACGAAAGATAATACTATAGAAGAGAAGATTACTTTAGGTCCGAAAAAGGTGGAAGAAAAAATTCCAACCGAAAATGAAAATGTAAAAATACCAAAAAAAGAGACTCGAAAAACAATTGAAGAAACTAAAAAAAATATGGAAGCTAATATAGATGAAGAAAAGATAAATGAAGAGTTAGTCACAGAAAAAACTCAAATGGTATTTAAAACTCATTATGAAAAATATAATGATATACAAGTGGAAAAGAAAAAAGTACCTAAGGATGTAATTGGCTCTAATATGGAAACTTTTAAAGACTATGTAAAAAACACATATTCAAATTGGAAAATTAGGGAAATAAATAAAAATGAAGTAGAGCTATATAAAAATAGTGATGAAATCCCACCTAATTATTATGTTATAAAAGAGTTAGATGGATATTTAGCCGTATACAAAACTGATAAGGACGGAAAATTTGAGTTAGTAGAAAAAACAGATATTCCCCTAAATATTTTAGGAGAAACGGATATAGGATATATTAAAGCAGGAATAAAAAAGAAGACATTAGAAGAAATATATGCTGTATTAGAAGATTATAGCAGTTAGACTATATATAAAAGCCAATAGGGTTAATAAATACAATTGGTCAGAATAAATTCAATACGTCAATAAACTGTCTAAGCGCCAATAGGCGCTTTTTTTATGAACTATTAAGTAATAAAAGGGTGTATAGACCCTTTTTAGTTTCGTCCATATTTAATCTTATATGTAATTATGTTACAATGGAGTGTATAACTGTATATGCAAAAGGGAGAGATGTGGATGAGAATCTTAGGAATAGACCCAGGTATAGCTATAGTAGGATATGGAATAATTGATTATGTGGGAAATAAGTTTAAAACAGTAGATTATGGAGCCATAACTACAGATTCTAAAATGAAAACATCAAAAAGGTTAAAGGTAATATATGATTCATTACAAGAACTTATACAAGTTCATAAGCCAGATGTTATTGCAATTGAGGAATTATTTTTTAACAAGAATGTTAAAACGGCTCTTATAGTAGGCCATGCAAGGGGCGTATGCATATTGGCTGGAGAAAATTTCAACTTAAACATATTTGAGTATACACCTCTACAAGTAAAACAGGGGATAGTTGGATATGGTAGGGCTGAGAAAAAACAAGTTCAGATTATGGTAAAGACCCTTTTAAATTTAAAGAGTGTGCCTAAACCAGATGATGTGGCAGATGCATTGGCTGTGGCCATTTGTCATGCCCATTCAGGAAAGTTTGGAGATTTATTCAGTTTAAAATAGAGTGGAGGATGTAGTTATGTTTGCTTATATAAAAGGCTCCTTAGAGTATAATGGTGGAGATCATATAATAGTTGAGAACAATGAAATTGGATATAAGGTATTTACAACAAGTTTTTCTATAAGTGAATTTATTAAAGGCGAAGGAAATATATGTGTATATACGAAAGTTGTAAATAGAGATGATGAAATGAATATATATGGATTTTCATCAAAAGATGAGATGGATATGTTTAATAAATTAGTAAGTGTATCTGGTGTAGGAAGTAAAATGGCACTTGGAATATTATCATCCATAAGTCTAGGCCAATTAGTTGGAGCTATTGTGGCTAATGATACTAAAGAACTTACAAAGGCTCAAGGGGTAGGGAAGAAAACTGCTCAAAGGATAGCATTAGAATTAAAGGATAAGGTAGATAAAAACTTAGCATTAATCCAACCAAGTTTTGATGATTTTATAACACCGATTGAAAATCATGTGGAAGAGGCAACTGAGGCACTTATGAGTTTAGGATATAAAAAATCAGAAGTACAAAATGCTATAGGTAAAATAAGGGTTGATAATTTAAAGGTTGAAGATATAATAAAAGAGGTGCTAAAAATTCTTTCACTATAGGAAAGGGAGGCATATATAATTGTATAATATGGAAGATGATAGAGTCATAACTAGTTCTTTGAAAAACGAAGACTGTGAAATAGAGAATAATTTAAGACCTAAAAGTATAGGTGAGTATATAGGCCAGGAGAAGGTAAAAGAGAAGTTAAATATATTTATAGAAGCAGCTAAGATGAGAAATGAGGCTTTAGATCATGTATTGTTATATGGACCACCAGGCTTGGGAAAAACAACCCTTTCTAGTATTATATCCCATGAAATGGGTGTAAACTTAAAAATCACATCTGGTCCTGCCATAGAAAGACCTGGAGATTTAGCGGCCATATTGACTAATCTAAGTGAAAATGATGTTTTATTTATAGATGAAATACATAGATTGAGTAGAAGTGTAGAGGAAGTATTATATCCTGCCATGGAAGACTATGCACTAGATATTATTATAGGAAAAGGTCCAAGTGCTAGGTCTATAAGATTGGATTTAAGTAAATTTACTTTAATTGGAGCTACAACTAGGGCAGGGCTTCTAACATCACCACTTAGGGATAGGTTTGGTGTCATATGTAAACTAGAACTATATAAACCAGAAGAATTAGGAGAAATTATAATTAGATCTGCTAATATACTAGGTATTTTAATAGAAAAGAGCGCTGCAATTGAAATTGCAAGAAGATCTCGTGGTACACCAAGGATTGCCAACAGAATTTTAAAGAGAATAAGAGATTTTGCACAAGTGAAAGGCAATGGCATGATAACTCATGAAATAGCTAATAATGGTTTAAAGTTATTAGAGGTTGATGAATATGGATTAGACAATACTGATAGAAATATATTAAGAACTATAATTAGTAAATTTAGTGGTGGACCTGTAGGTTTAGATACCCTTGCTGCGTCCACGGGAGAAGAAAGAACTACAATAGAAGATGTGTATGAACCTTTTTTACTACAATTAGGATTTATAGAAAGAACTCCAAAGGGAAGAAAAGTTACTAAACTTGGATATGAACATTTAGGTATTAAGTGGGAATAGGAGAATAGAACATGAAAAAGTTTATGGGTTTGTGTGTAATTATAATTTTTATTGTAACGAATACTTTTTTTGCAAGTGGACAAGTTCAAATTCCAGCCACAGTTAAAGTGGGAATAATATTTGGCAGTAATGAAATTGATAATATTAAGCTAGAAGGAGATTCAAAAATAACCATTGTAAAAGATGGAAATATAATTGATGAAGGTTCCATATTCATATTAAAAAAAGATACTGGAAATACTTTGAAAGTAACAAATAAAAATGGTAATGAAATACTTAAATATGATGTAAAGAAAGATAAAATCTCCTTTAAAGGGGAAAAAATAATAAAAGTAAATGGTCAAAGCTATAGAGGAAACATAATAGTGGATAGATATTATAATAGTGATTTGACTATAATAAATGAACTAGAAATTGATGAATACCTATATGGGGTCTTACCAAAGGAAATTTCTGGATCATGGCCTATGGAAGCACAAAAGGCTCAGGCTGTAGCAGCAAGAAATTTTACTCTAGTAAAATTAGGCTCCCATAGGGGACTGGGATTTGATTTATGTGATACTACCCATTGTCAAGTCTATGGTGGTTTTTCTGTAGAAAATAGCCAATCTAATAGGGCCATAGATGAAACAAAAGACCAAACACTAACTTATAATAGGGAACCTATTTCTGCATATTATCATTCTAATAGTGGTGGGAAAACTGAAAATATGGAGAATGTATGGTCTGCAAAGGTAGAATATATAAGGAGTGTAGAAGACCCATACTCCATAGGTGCACCTAATGATTCTTGGGAAAAAGTTTATTCAAAGAATGAAATAGAAGATATATTAAATAATGGTGAGAATTATGTAGGAGAGTTGAAAAGTATAAAAATAAAGACTAGAGCAGAAAGTGGAAGAGTTACTGAACTAGAGATTATTGGAGATAAAGATGAAATAATTCTACAAAAGGATAAAATAAGAAAGGTATTTGGTTATAATAATATAAAGAGCACCTGGTTTAATATAAAGCATGATGGGGACATGAATAAAATAGCTTTACAACAACCCTATGAAGATCCTAAAAATGTCAATATGGAAAAGGTATATGTTATAAGTGATGAAAAAACTGTGAAAGTAAAGGATGAATTATACATATACAATGGTGAAACTAAAGGAAAAGTTGATTTTCAAAATGTTTCAGGAGATTATTTGTTTGTTGGAAGAGGATGGGGCCATGGATTAGGTATGAGCCAATGGGGTGCTAAGAAAATGGCAGAAGAAGGATTCTCCTATGAAGAAATACTAATGTTTTACTATAAAAATACACTACTAGAAAGATAAGGGGCATGACAATGAACAAAAGTGATTTTTATTTTGACTTACCAGAGGAATTAATAGCTCAAACTCCCATAAAAGAGAGAGATACTTCTAAATTAATGGTGGTAGATAGACAAACTGGTAATATAGATCATAAACAATTTAAGGATATTATAAAGTATTTAAAAGCAGGAGACTGTTTAGTCTTAAATAACACAAAAGTATTACCTGCAAGATTATTTGGAGCCAAGGAACATACTGGTGGGAAAGTTGAATTTCTATTACTAAAGAGAATAGAAGGCAATAAATGGGAGACCCTAGTTAAGCCTGGGAAAAAGGCAAAACCAGGAGATGTGATAGTGTTTGGGGACGGTATTTTAAAGGCAAATATACTAGAAGTAGGACAAGAAGGGTCTAGAATAGTAGAGTTTGTATATAAAGGAATATTTGAAGAAATATTAGACCAGTTAGGAAGTATGCCTCTACCCCCATACATTAAGGAAAAATTAGATGAAAAGGAAAGATATCAAACTGTATATGCTAAAGAACAGGGTTCGGCAGCAGCACCTACTGCAGGTCTTCATTTTACTAAAGAGTTAATAGAAGATGTTAAGAATAAGGGGGTTAAAATTGCTTATGTGACCCTTCACGTGGGACTTGGTACTTTTAGGCCAGTAAAGGCAGATAGTATATACGATCATAAAATGCATGAAGAATTGTATATTATAGATAAGGAAGCGGCAGACATAATAAACAAAACTAAAGAAGAGGGTGGCAGGGTTATATCAGTAGGAACTACTTCCACAAGAACTTTAGAAAGTGCAGCAGATGAACTTGGAAAAGTAAAAGCTGAAAGCAGATGGACTGACATTTTCATGTATCCAGGATATGAATTTAAAGTAGTGGATGGTATAATAACAAATTTTCATTTGCCAGAGTCCACATTGATAATGTTAGTAAGTGCTTTTATGGGAAGAGAAAGAACATTAAATGCATATGAAGAAGCTATTAAAAATAAATATAGATTTTTTAGTTTTGGAGATGCAATGTTTATAATATAGTCATAGTAAGTTTAGGAGGAATAATTAATGGCAATTAAATACGAATTAATTAAAGTATGTAAACAAAGTGGAGCAAGGCTTGGGAAAATACATACACCCCATGGAGTTATAGAAACGCCTATTTTTATGCCAGTAGGAACACAAGCTACTGTAAAGGCCATGACACCAGAGGAGTTAAAAAAGATTGAAGCACAAATAATATTAAGTAATACATATCATCTATATTTAAGGCCAGGTCATAAGCTAGTAGAAAAAGCTGGTGGTCTTCACAAATTTATGAATTGGGATAAACCAATTTTAACGGATAGTGGTGGATTTCAGGTGTTTAGTTTAGGGGATTTAAGGAAAATATCTGAAGAGGGAGTTGAATTTAGATCTCATATAGATGGATCAAAGCATTTTTTGAGTCCAGAGAAGGCTATTGAAATAGAAAATTCACTGGGAGCAGACATAATAATGGCTTTTGATGAATGTGCTCCATATCCTGCAGATAGACAATATGTGAAAAATTCATTAGAAAGAACTACAAGATGGTTAAAAAGGTGTATAGATGCTCACAAATATCCAGAACGTCAGGCACTTTTTGGAATAATTCAAGGTGGGATGTATAAGGATTTAAGACATCA
Source organism: Anaeromicrobium sediminis (assembly GCF_002270055.1). NCBI lineage: Bacteria > Bacillati > Bacillota > Clostridia > Peptostreptococcales > Thermotaleaceae > Anaeromicrobium > Anaeromicrobium sediminis. The sequence goes on from NZ_NIBG01000001.1 coordinate 43,485, forward strand.
AAGTTTGAATGAAATTCTTTCATTTGATTTGCCAGGATATGCCGTGGGAGGACTTAGTGTAGGTGAACCAAAGGACTTAATGTATGAAGTGTTAGAATATACTACTCCTCTTATGCCAAAGGACAAACCAAGATATTTAATGGGAGTTGGAAGCCCTGATTGTTTAATTGAAGGAGTTATAAGAGGAATAGATATGTTTGACTGTGTCCATCCTACTAGAATAGGGAGAAATGGAACAGCCATGACTTCAATTGGTAGAGTTGTAATTAAGAATGCCAAATATGCAGAAGACTTTATGCCACTTGATCCAAATTGTGATTGTTATACATGTAAAAGCTATTCAAGAGCATATATTAGACATTTATTCAAAGCAGGTGAGATTCTAGCATCAAGGTTAGTTACTTACCATAACTTACATTTCTTGCTAAACTTAATGAAAGAAATAAGACAGGCAATCATGGAAGATAGGTTATTAGATTATAGAAGAGAATTTTTCCAAAAATATGGATATACTTTGTAATTAATAGAGGGATTTTTCATATGGATGTAGAAATAAGTTAAAGACCATAGTTAAAGGAGGAAGGATTAAATGCAACAACAATTTATGCAACCTATTATAATGACAGTGGTGTTTATCGCCATATTCTACTTCTTTATAATAAGACCGCAAAAGAAAAGAGAGAAAGAAGTAAAGGACATGAGATCTAATCTAAAAGTTGGAGATTATGTAGTTACAATTGGTGGAATCCAAGGAAAAATATCTAAAATTAAAGAAGACGATATCACTATGGAAGTTGGCTCTGACAAGGTTAAATTAAGGATAGCTAGATGGGCTATAGGTAACGTGGTAAATAAGTAATTCTAAGTGGGGCAAGAGGTTACATGCCCTTAAGTTCAGCTTGACAGTATATAAAAAAAGATATACAATTATAACAGATATTGGTGTGTGGAGTTTATAATTATGGAAGAAACCTAGTTAGTATTTTAAATTTTTACTATAATAATAAAATAGTGGAAGATTTAAAAACCGAGGATTCTCGGTTTTATTCTTTATCTGACTCTTTATCAAAAGGGAGGTGTGAGATATTAGTCAATTATACATTATAGCAATATCAGCAGTAACTGCTGGGATAGGTATAGGCGTAGGGTATTTAGTAAGGAAAAATATCGCTGAAGGAAAAATTAATAATGCAGAGAAAAAATCTGAAGAAATAATATTAGAAGGAAGAAAAAAAGCAGAAACTTCTAAAAAAGAAATGCTTCTTGAAGCAAAAGAGGAAGTTCACAAGTTAAGAAATGAACTAGAAAGAGAAAGTAGAGAACGTAGAAATGAACTTCAGAGATCAGAAAGAAGATTGGTCCAAAAGGAAGAAGCATTAGATAGAAAATCTGATAACTTAGAAAAGAAAGATGATATCTTAAACAGAAAGATTAAGGATGCAGATTCTAAGAGAGATGAAGTTGGCAAAATGCTTCAAAAACAAATGGAAGAACTTGAAAGAATTTCAGGATTAACATCAAATGAAGCTAAAGATTTGTTGTTAAATGAAATAGAAAAAGAAGTTAAGCATGAAGCTGCTATAATGATTAAGGATATAGAGCAAAAGGCAAAGGACGAAGCTCAAAAGAAGGCAAAGGAAATCATTGCTTACTCTATACAAAAATGTGCAGCTGACCATGTGGCAGAAACTACAGTATCAGTGGTTAATTTACCTAATGATGAAATGAAAGGTAGAATAATTGGTAGAGAGGGTAGAAATATTAGAACCCTTGAAACTTTAACTGGTATTGACTTAATTATTGATGATACTCCAGAAGCAGTTATCCTTTCAGGATTTGACCCAATACGACGCGAAATAGCTAGAATAGCCCTTGAAAAATTAATTGTAGATGGTAGAATACATCCAGCTAGAATTGAAGAAATGGTGGAAAAAGCTAAAAGAGAAGTAAATGAAATAATTAAAGAAGAAGGAGAGCAAGCTACCTTCGAAACAGGAATACATAGCTTGCATCCAGAGTTAGTTAAATTATTAGGTAGATTAAAATACAGAACTAGTTATGGACAAAATGTATTAAAACATTCTATAGAAGTATCTCATTTAGCAGGTGTAATGGCCGCTGAACTAGGTGTTGACGTGAAACTAGCTAAAAGAGCTGGACTACTTCATGATATAGGAAAATCTATAGACCATGAAGTGGAAGGAACTCATGTTGAAATTGGAATGAATTTACTTAAAAAATACAAAGAGTCTAGTGAGGTTATTCATGCCATGTCTACACATCATGGAGATTATGAACCTCAAACTATAGAAGCAGTTTTAGTGACTGCAGCAGACGCCATATCAGCAGCAAGACCTGGAGCAAGAAGAGAAACACTAGAAACTTATATTAAGAGATTGCAAAGATTAGAAGAGATAGCTAATGATTGTGGTGGTGTTGAAAAATCATTTGCTATTCAAGCTGGTAGAGAGATTAGAATTATGGTTAAGCCAGATGAAATGAATGATGGAGACATAATTTACTTAGCGAGAGAAATTACTAAAAAAATCGAAAGTGAATTAGAATATCCAGGACAAATTAAGGTGAATGTAATAAGAGAAACTAGAGCTATAGAATATGCTAAATAACATAAAAAAAGGAAACCTTTCTAGGTTTCCTTTTTTAATATTCTTGTTTTGTCATTTAAAGTTCAATATCCCCAATTGCCATGGGTTCAACAGTTTTTTTATAAATAAAAATTCTTTTGAATTTTTTAATATTATTTATAAAAAAGAAGGAATTGAACCCAGAACGTAGAATATATATAGAGAACAAATGTTAAAAAAAACCAAAATCAAAACTTTAGGGGGGCGTAATCATGGAAGTATTAAAAGTATCAGCAAAATCAAGTCCAAATTCTGTTGCAGGAGCACTAGCAGGAGTTTTAAGAGAGTGCGGAGGCGCTGAAATTCAGGCTATAGGTGCAGGGGCTCTAAATCAAGCAGTAAAAGCTGTAGCAATTGCTAGAGGTTTTGTCGCTCCAAGTGGTGTAGACTTGATATGCATCCCTGCATTTACTGATATAATGATTGACGGGGAAGAAAGAACAGCTATTAAATTAATTGTTGAACCGAGATAGTTTAGTATGATTATGGATAAACCTGCTTTTAAGCAGGTTTTTTTCATTTGAGGAATAGGTAGAATAATAAAAAAAAAAATTAAGGTAATAATAATTAAGCGAGAAGGTGATAAAATGGAAAAAATAGATATGCATGTACATACTACTGCATCAGATGGAGTTTTTACTCCCAAAGAAATAATAGAATGGGCTTTAAGATTAAATCTTGCAGGAATTGCCATAACTGATCATGATACGGTAGAAGGAATAAAAGAGGCCTTTGAATTTCTAAAAGATAATACTGATTTTTTGTTGATTCCTGGGATTGAGTTTAGTTGCTTGTATAAAGATTCTGAAGTACATATACTAGGCTACTTTATAGATTATGAAAATGAAGAATTAAATAGAATCTGTAGAAAAATAAAGGATGCAAGAAAAAATAGGGCAACAAAAATAATAGAAAAATTAAGAACTGAAGGTATTGATATAACTGAAGATGATATTAGCAAAATGGGTCATGTCGAGTCAATTGGAAGACCCCATATTGCTAGGATTATGGTGAAAAAGGGATATGTAAAGGATATAGAAGAGGCCTTTCATAAATGGATTGGAAGAAATAAAGTGGCTTATGTGGAACGATATAAAATATCCATTAAAGAGGCCGTTGGCTATATTAAGGGAGCAGGAGGTATTGCAGTGTTAGCCCATCCTGGTCTATTAAAAGAGCATATAGATCTATTGGATATTTTAAATTTGGACATTGATGGGGTAGAAGTTTATCATACTAAACATACAGAAGAAAAATGCGAACAATTACTAAAGATAGCAAAAGAAAATGAAAAGTTCATAACAGGAGGGACTGACTTTCATGAGCCAGCCTATAACTGTAAACCCCATTTGGGGGAAATACATATAAAAAAAGAAGAAATAGAAAAAATGTTAAGAAAAACTCTAGAAAAATAAAAAATATATAGTATAATTGATAGAGTAAAAAGTTTTTAATTGAGAGGAGTACAAGAAATTGTCAAATTTATATGAGAATCCTTTAATCAGTAGATATGCAAGCAAAGAGATGGCTGAGACTTTTTCAAATGATGAAAAGTTTAGTACGTGGAGAAAATTATGGATAGCATTAGCAGAGTCACAAAGAGAACTGGGACTAAACATTACAGAGGAACAAATTGAAGAAATGAAGGAATTTTGTGAAAACATAAATTACGATGTGGCAAAACAAAGAGAAAAGGAGACTAGACATGATGTTATGTCTCATGTATATGCGTTTGGAGTACAATGTCCAAATGCTAAGCCAATTATTCATCTAGGGGCTACTAGTGCTTATGTGGGAGACAATACAGATGTGATAGTTATTAGAAAGGCTTTAATGCTAATTAAGAATAAACTTGTGAATTTAATAAATGAATTGAGTAAGTTTGCATTTGAATATAGAGAGATTCCTACACTTGGATTTACTCATTTTCAACCAGCCCAATTAACTACAGTGGGGAAAAGGGCTACCTTATGGATTATGGAACTAATAATGGATTATGAAGATTTAGTTTATACTATTGATAGTTTGAGATTTAGAGGTGTAAAAGGTACCACAGGTACTCAAGCAAGTTATTTAAATTTATTTAACAATGACCATAAGAAAGTAGAAAGCTTAGATAAATCAGTAGCCAAGAAAATGGGATTTGACAGAGTATTTCCTGTTACTGGACAGACATATAGCAGAAAACTTGATTATAAAGTTTTATCTGTATTAAGTGGAATCGCACAATCGGTACATAAAATGACTAATGATATAAGATTACTGCAACATTTAAAAGAAGTAGAAGAACCATTTGAAAAAAAGCAAATAGGTTCGTCTGCTATGGCATATAAAAGAAATCCTATGAGAAGTGAAAGGGTTGCGTCCTTAGCAAGATATGTAATGTCTAGTTTAGGAAATACGGCCATGACTAGTTCTACACAATGGTTTGAGAGAACTTTAGATGATTCTGCCAATAGGAGAATTAGTATACCACAAAGTTTTTTAGCCACGGATGCTATTTTAAAAATATGTATTAATATTAGCCAGGGTATGGTGGTAAATGATAAGGTTATAATGAAACATATTATGGAAGAGCTACCTTTTATGACAACGGAAAATATTATAATGGAATCAGTAAAAAGAGGTGGAGATAGACAAGAACTTCATGAAAAAATAAGAGAATATTCCATGGAAGCAGCTAAGGAAGTAAAACAAAAGGGAAATAAAAATAATCTTTTAGAGATGATTGCTAATGATGAAGAGTTTGGTTTATCAAAGAAAGATATTGATAAATTAATGGATCCAAAACTGTACATAGGAAGATCCAAAGATCAAGTAGAAGAATTTATAAAAACTGATGTATCTCCAATTATAGAGGAAAATAAAGGAGCATTAGGAATTAAGGTAACTTTAGAAGTGTAAGATATAAAAGTCAATTTGAAAAAATTGACTTTTATTTTTTTATGCATAATTGCATAGTAATAATTAGCCTACTATTTGAATACATATGTATAAGTAATTAGTGGAGGTGTTACTATGTCATATAAAAATAAAATTAAAACTGGTAGGGAAAAATTCTTTTGGACTTATGTAAAAGGAATTTTTATGGCTTGTATGTTAATGCTAATAATGTTTGTACTTCTTGCCTTGTTAATTACATATACTAGTGTATCAGAAAGTATAATTCCTATAGCAGCTACTATAAGCTTATTGATAACGGCCATGATAAATGGTATGTACGTGGCTGGAAAAAGAAAAAAGAAAGGCTGGTTAAATGGTATAATTGCAGGGATTATATATATGTTAGTAATTTTATTCCTAAGTTGGGTATTTATGAAGGAATTTAAATTAAGTATTTCCATATTATACAAGAGTATTATGGCCTTAGCTTCCTCTAGCATAGGAGGTATGATAGGGGTGAATTTAAACAAATAACTTTGACATAACTTATCTTTGTGTTATAATTTAGTGGAAAGTCTTTTAAGGGAGGAATATTAAAATGAAGCACATTAAAACTTTAAGTAAAGCTACTTTAAAGGATAGCGCTCACAAAGGTGGATGTGGCGAATGTCAAACATCTTGTCAATCGGCATGTAAAACTTCATGTACTGTTGCAAACCAAGAGTGTGAAAATAGATAGTACATACTAGAAAAACAGTAATATGACAATATTACTGTTTTTTAAATACTTTATATAAATAATATGCCCTTAGGGAGTTATATATAGATCTTAGTTAGTAATGGTTAGTTAATATGTAGTCTATAAAATTCTAGAGAATTAGCCACTAATATGAACAACCATACCAATTAGATACATAATATTAGGAGGTTTATTTAATGATACATAAGTTTCAGCATAAAGACACAAAAATGGTTTTAGATGTGAATAGTGGAGCTGTTCATGTGGTTGATAAAATCATATATGACATACTAGATTGGTATAAGGAAAATAGTGATGATATGATTATGGACAAGCTTAAGGATAAATATCCTGTAGCGGATTTAAAGGAAGCCATAGAGGAACTTCATTTATTAGAAAAAGAAGGACTTATTTATTCAGAAGATAATTATTCTGATCATCCTACTTTTATAAATAGAAAACCTGTAGTTAAAGCTCTCTGTCTTCACGTAGCCCATGATTGCAATATAAGATGCAAATATTGTTTTGCTTCTCAAGGTGATTTTAAGGGAAATAGATTATTAATGAGTGAGGAAGTAGGAAAGAAAGCCCTTGATTTACTAATAGAGAAATCGGGAAACAGAAGGAATCTGGAAGTGGATTTCTTTGGTGGGGAACCTCTTATGAACTTTGAGGTGGTAAAGAATCTTGTTGAATATGGAAGAAAGAGAGAAAAGGAATTTAATAAAAAATTCAGATTCACCATAACTACAAATGGTGTATTACTTGATGATGAAAAAATGGAATATATAAATGAACATATGGACAATGTGGTTTTAAGCATAGATGGTAGAAAAGATGTTAATGATAATATGAGATACACTATAAATGGTAATGGAACTTATGATATTATAGTTCCTAAATTTAAAAAGTTTGCCGACATGAGAGGTAATAAAAACTATTATGTAAGGGGCACCTTTACAAGAGAAAACTTAGATTTTTCTAAAGATGTACTACATCTTGCAGATTTAGGTTTTGAACAAACATCTGTAGAGCCTGTAGTTGATAGTGAAGAAAACAACTATGCCATTAGAGAAGAGGACTTAGATACTATATTTGAAGAATATGAGACATTGGCAGATGAATACGTTAAAAGAATAAATGATGGGAAAGGCTTCAACTTTTTCCACTTTATGATAGATTTAAATCAAGGTCCTTGTGTTATAAAAAGGTTATCTGGATGTGGAGCAGGATCAGAATATCTTGCAGTTACTCCAGAAGGAGATATATATCCATGTCATCAATTTGTAGGCAATGAAAAGTTTAAGATGGGAGATGTATTTACAAAAAACGTAAATGAAGATTTAGGACATGTATTTAAAAATGCCCATGTATATAACAAAGAGAAATGTAACGATTGCTGGGCAAAGTTCTATTGTAGTGGCGGTTGTCATGCCAATGCATTTAATTTTAATAACGACATAAATGAGCCTTACGATATGGGATGTGAGATGGAAAAGAAAAGGATTGAATGTGCATTAGCAATACATGCTAATCTATCAGAATAGGAGGAACATGAAATGATAATACCCTATGAAGGACATGAGCCAAATATCCATGAAAGCTGTTATGTATCCAGTAATGCTACAATTATAGGAAAAGTTATACTTGGGAAAAATGTAAACATATGGTATGGTACCGTTATTAGGGCTGATGATAATTATGTAACTATTGGAGAAAATACTAATATACAGGATAATTCTACTATTCATATATCAAGTGAATATGAAACTCGAATAGGGAAAGATGTTACAGTAGGCCATGGAGCCATAGTACATGCTTGTACAGTTGGAAATAATGTGCTGGTTGGTATGGGCGCAATAATTTTAAATGGAGCTAAAATAGGAGACAATGTAATAGTAGGAGCAGGAACATTAATTCCACCAGGAAAGGAAATTCCGTCTAATACATTAGTTATGGGATCTCCTGCAAAGGTAGTTAGAGAACTAACACAGGAAGACATAGAAAGAATAAGAAAGTCAGCGCAAGATTATATTAATTTAGCTAATAGGCATAAAAAAGCTGATAAATAAAAAATAGGGAGCGTTAGGAGGACAAAATATGAACTTAAAAAATGCCGTTATACTTATATTACTTATATGTTTAACAGTAACGGGAGCAGTAGCTGGTTTTAAGGGACTTGAAGTTGGAAATGTAAAAATAAAACCTATTAAGGATATGATGCAATTAGGATTAGACTTAAAAGGTGGAGTATATGTGGTACTTGAGGCAGAAACGGATGCTACTGGAAATGATTTAGATAAAATTATGAATCAAACTAAAGAAGTACTAGAACGTAGAATTGATGCAATGGGACTTACTCAACCTAATGTGAATAGAGAAGGGGACAAGCGAATTAGAGTAGAGCTTCCTGGAGTTTCTGATTCTAATGAGGCAATTAAAGCTATAGGTAAAACAGCACAATTACAATTTGTGGATAAAGAAGGTAAAGTAATACTAACAGGAAATGATGTGAAAAATGCAGAATTAATGTTCCAAACTGATAAGGGAAATTTACCTGTAGTTTCTTTAGAGTTTAAATCTGAAGGGACAGAAAAATTTAGGGAAGCTACAAAAGAGGCAGCTATTAATAAGGATCCGATCATAATAGTATTAGATAATGCTGTCATATCTGCACCAAGGGTTAATAGTGAAATTCCAAATGGAAAGGCCATTATAGAAGGTGATTTTACAAGGGAAGAAGCAGCTAATTTAGCAGCCTTAATTAGAGGTGGAGCATTGCCTGTGGAGTTAAAAGAAGTTCAATCATCAGTAATAGGACCCACTTTAGGATTAGATTCTCTTAATCAAAGTGTAAAAGCAGCTTTGTTTGGTATAATAGGCGTATTTATATTCATGTTAATTGTATACAGATTACCAGGTCTAATAGCTAATTTAGCTTTAGTTATATACATATTAGTAGTATTATGGTCACTAATAGGATTTAATGCGGTCTTAACATTACCAGGAATTGCTGGATTGATACTTTCTATAGGTATGGCCGTAGATGCGAATGTAATTATATTTGAAAGAATTAAAGAAGAAATAAGAAATGGCAAAAGTATTAGAGCAGCTATTTCATCTGGTTTCTCAAGAGCCTTTAAAACCATATTAGACTCAAACATTACTACACTAATAGCAGGTGTTGTATTGTATCAATTTGGTTCAGGCCCAATTAAGGGATTTGCAGTAACTTTAATGCTAGGTATAGTGGCAAGTATGATTACTGCTTTAGGCGTAACAAGACTAGTACTAAATATTGCGGCCAATTCTAAAGGATTAAATAATCCTAAATTTTATGGGGCATAGAAAGGAGCGAGAGATAAATGAAAGTTATTGAAAAATCAAAAGTTTGGTTTGGACTTTCTACTGCCATTATTGTATTAGGTTTAATAATGGGAATGATAAGTGGATTTAATTTAGGAATTGACTTTACTGGTGGAACTATGATGCAGATACATATGGGAAAAACAGTACCAGTAGATGAAATAAAAGATACTATAAAAGAATTTGAATTAGATGCAGATGTGATCCATGCAGGTACTAATAAAGAAGAAATAATTTTAAAGACTAAGAAAGATTTAAATAGTGAAAGTAGACAAGAAGTATTTAATAAGATAAAGGAAACTTATAATTTAAAGGATGAAGACTTCAGGCAAGCAGAGCAATTTGGACCAAGTATAGGTAAAGAAATTCAGTCAAAGGCTATCCAGTCTATTTTAATTGCATCCGTATTAATGCTTATATATATTAGTTTTAGGTTTGAATTTAAATTTGGTGTGGCAGCCATATTAACATTAATACACGATATTCTAGTGGTATTAGCATTATTTGCCATATTTAAAATACCTATTAACAATTCCTTTGTTGCAGCTATGTTGACAATAGTTGGTTATTCTATAAACGATACAATAGTTGTGTTTGATAGAATACGTGAAAATATTAGATTCTTAAAGAAGAAAAACTATGGATTATTAGTAAATGAAAGTATTAGTCAAACAATTGTTAGATCAATAAATACTTCTGTAACTACCTTAATGACTATAACTTTCTTGTATATCCTAGGAGTGGAATCTATAAAGGAATTTGCATTACCCCTAGTATTAGGAGTAGGAGTGGGAACTTATTCATCCATATTTATTGCCAGTCCTATATGGGTAATGTGGAAAAATTATGAAGTTAGAAAAAAAGGTTATGGTGGCAGATAAATTATAACTAACTAGATTGAAAGTGGTGATTAATATAAATTATCACCATTTTCTCAGTTATATAAATATTTATTCTCAAGGATAGTATTGAATGAAGAAAACATATATTTTATAATGAATTATACACAATATTAAAAGAAGTATATTTAGGGAGGAAAAATATGAATTTAAAAGATAAGATAAGGGTAATTGAAAATTTTCCACAAGAAGGAATTAGTTTCAAAGATATAACTACTCTTTTAAAAGATGGAGAGAGTTTTAGATATACTATAGATAAATTTGTAGAAGAATTAGATGGTAAAGAATTTGATTTAATAGTGGGACCAGAATCAAGAGGGTTTATTATAGGGACACCCCTTTCATATGCTACTAAAAAGGGATTTGTTCCAGTAAGGAAACCAGGGAAATTACCAGGTGAAACTGTTAAATATGAATATGATTTAGAATACGGAAGTGATTCATTAGAAATACATAAAGATGCTATACAAAAGGGACAAAAGGTTGTTATAGCAGACGATTTATTAGCTACGGGTGGTACATTACTTTCAACTATTAAATTAATAGAAGAATTAGGTGGAGAAGTGGTAGGAGTACTATGCTTAATTGAGTTATGTCACTTAAATGGTAGAAAACACTTAAGTGATTATGACGTTAAATCATTAATTCAATATTAGTGGTGGAATTTTACCACCACTAATTCTATATTCTCTATGTTAAAGATAGGTATAACTTAAGGGTGATGATATGATAGAAAAATTGTTAGCACAAATACAACAATATAATTCACTTTGTGACAGGCGATTAATTATAAAGGCCTATAATTTTTCAGAAGCAGCTCATGAGGGTCAAGTTAGAAAATCCGGCGAAAAGTATTTTATTCATCCTGTTGAGGTGGCCAAAATACTTGCTGAGTTGCATATGGATGATGCTACAATTGTGGCAGGGCTTATGCATGATGTTATTGAGGATACTAAATATACTTATGATCAGATAAAGGATGAGTTTGGTGAAGAAATAGCTATTTTAGTAGAAGGTGTTACAAAGTTAGGCAGATTTACATATGAAACAAAAGAGGAAAGACAAGCAGAGAGCCTTAGAAAAATGTTTTTGGCCATGGCGAAGGATATAAGAGTAATAATTATTAAATTAGCCGACAGACTTCATAATATGCGAACATTAAAATATATGAACGAGAATAAGAAGAAGGAGAAGGCTAAAGAGACCTTAGAGATTTATGCTGCCATAGCCCATAGATTAGGTATATCTAAAATAAAATCTGAATTAGAAGATTTATCACTTAGATATTTAGATCCAGAGGGATATTACGATTTAGTTGAGAAAGTTTCTAAAAAGAAGAGAGAGAGAGAAGCTTATATTAATCAAGTAATAGATCAATTAGATACTAACCTATCAAAAAATTTAGATTTTCAATATGAAATAAGTGGTAGATCTAAGCATTTTTATTCTATATATAGAAAAATGGTATATAGGCATAAAATATTTGAAGAGATTTTTGATTTGACGGCCATAAGAGTATTAGTAGATAAGGTGAGAGATTGTTATGGAGTCTTAGGGATTGTTCATACTATGTGGAAGCCAATCCCAGGAAGGTTTAAAGATTATATAGCAATGCCTAAGCCTAATATGTATCAATCTCTACATACTACGGTTATAGGCCCTGATGGAGAACCACTAGAAATTCAAATAAGAACCTGGGAAATGCATAGAATAGCAGAATATGGTATTGCTGCCCATTGGAAATATAAAGAAAGCCAGTCTGTAGATGCATCTAATGATGATAAATTAAGATGGTTAAGACAATTATTAGAATGGCAAAGGGATATGAATGACCCTAAGGAGTTTATGGAATCTTTAAAAATTGATCTCTTTACTAACGAGGTATTTGTATTCACTCCTAAGGGAGATGTAATTGATTTACCAGCAGGATCAACACCTATTGACTTTGCATATAAAATTCACTCTGCTATAGGTAATAGTTGTATAGGAGCTAAAATAGATGGTAGGATAGTACCTATTGACTATAAACTTAAAAATGGGAATATAGTACAAGTTCTTACATCAAAAAATTCTAATGGACCAAGCAGAGACTGGTTGAAATTTGTTAAAAGTACTCAAGCAAAGAACAAAATAAAACAATGGTTTAAAAAGGAACGTAAAGAGGAAAATACCATAAAAGGTAAAGACATGTTGGAGAAGGAAATTAAGAGACATGGACATGAGCCTCAAGAACTTTTAAGGACAAAATGGTTAAATAGTTTAGTTAAAAAATTGAGTTTACATTCTATTGAAGATTTATATGCTGCCATAGGATATGGGGGAATATTGCTTAGCCAAGTAGTACCAAAATTAAAGGAAAAGTATAAGGAAAACAACACAGAAGAAAAGTCTAACGAAGAAATAGTCGAAAATATTAATAAGCAACCTAAAAGAAGATATGATAAAAGAAGTACCCAAGGTATTCGTGTAAAGGGAATAGATAGTATTTTAGTAAGGTTTTCTAAGTGCTGTAGTCCTGTTCCTGGAGATGAAATTGTAGGTTTTATAACAAGAGGAAGAGGAGTATCTATACATAGGGAAGATTGTATAAATATAACTAATGGAAATGAAGACTTAGATAGATTTATAGAAGTGGAATGGATTGAAGATAGACAAAAGTCATATCAAACAGAAATACAAATTATATCTGCAGATAGAAAGGGTCTTTTATCAGAAGTTACAAGTGTATTGGCAGACATTAATTTGATTGTAACTGCAATTAATGCCAGAAGTACAAAGGACAAAGTTGCCATAGTAAACTTAACTATAGAAATTAATAATGTAGCACAATTAGATAAATTAATTAACAAAATAAGAAGTATGGATGGAGTAATAGAAGTCAAACGTGTGAATTCATAATAGGAGGGGTATTATGCGTGCAGTAGTACAAAGGGTAAGTAGTGCTAGTGTAGATGTAGACCATGAACGGATAGGATCTATAGAAAAGGGTCTATTAGTATTACTTGGAGTAGAAGAAACTGATAATTCAAAGGATTTACAATATATGGTTGATAAAGTATTAAACCTTAGAATATTTGAAGATGAAAACGAAAAAATGAATTTATCATTAAAAGATGTAAGTGGTGAATTAATGGTAGTTTCTCAATTTACTCTTTTAGGTGACTGTAGAAAGGGAAGACGACCTAGTTTTATTGAAGCTGCAAAGCCTGAAAAGGCAAATGAATTATATGAGGAATTTGTTGCAAAGTGCAGAGACGAAGGTATAAAAGTAGAAACAGGAAAATTTCAAACTCATATGCATGTTAATTTATGTAATGATGGTCCTGTTACCATATTAGTTGATAGTCATAAAAAGTTCTAGGAGTGATTAGATGATAATTGAAAGAATACCAGCAGGAATATATGCTACAAATTGCTATATATTAACCTGTGAAGAAACCTATGAATGTGCAATTATTGATCCTGCAGGAAGTGCAAATGATATATTTAATTATATTAAAGAAAATGATTTTATACCTAAGTATATAATACTAACTCATGGACATGCAGATCATATTGGAGCAGTAGAAGAATTAAGAAGTAAATTTAATTTAAAAGTATTAATTCATAAAGATGATGAGTATATGCTTAAAAATGCAAATTACAATTTATCTGCACATATGAGTGGACCTAATATTGAATTTAATAGTGATGAAACCTTTGAAGATGGACAAACTATTAAATTAGGTAACCTAGAGGTACTTTTAATCCATACGCCGGGACATACAAAGGGAAGTAGCTGTATATTAGTAGAAAATATGTTGTTCTCAGGTGATACATTATTTGCCAATTCCATAGGAAGAACAGATTTAGAAGGTGGATCCTTTGAAGATATTATAAAGTCCATAAAGGAAAAGCTTATAATATTAGATGAAAACATAAAGGTATTACCAGGACATGGACCTGCATCAACTATTGGAATAGAAAAAGCTACAAACCCATTTGTGAAGTAACAATGCATATCCTCCAAATTTTATGTTAAGAATATTACTATCATAAAATTTAGGAGGGTTAACTATGAATAAGAGAAAAACATCTAAATACAAAAGTGGGAATATCATGGACATAAATTTTCATGATTTTATGGATATGGTGGACTATGGTATGAATGATGAGGAAATAGCTCATGAATTAGGAGTTACCCAAGGAGATGTAATGAAGCTTAAAAATGAAATTCATAAGGAGCTTTAGTTAGGAGTTTATTGATGATACATGTGAAATTAGAAGGCCATGATTATGAATATGAAATTGGCGAATTAATTAAGGTATTTTATAATGTTAATGAATTTCAATTTACAGATAAAATCCCCAATGGCAAATTAGGAATTATAAATAAACTATATTATGAAAATGAAAAAAAAATTTCAAAATCTAGTCTTTACAATAAAGAAGAATTAATAATGGAAATAGAAGAAGAATTTAAAGTAGAAGATAGAGAACCTTTAAGAGAGAGAAAACTAGTTAAACAAAAGTTGAAATTGACTTTATTTGAATTATTAGCCCAATATACGAAAAGAAGACCTAAGTGGGGAATATTGACAGGAATACGTCCTACTAAAATAGTATATGAACTTATGAGTGATGGTTGTACTGAGGAAGAAATTAAAAATATACTAAAAATCCAATATAGATTAAGTGAAGA
Organism: Anaeromicrobium sediminis; assembly: GCF_002270055.1. Classification (NCBI taxonomy): domain Bacteria; kingdom Bacillati; phylum Bacillota; class Clostridia; order Peptostreptococcales; family Thermotaleaceae; genus Anaeromicrobium; species Anaeromicrobium sediminis. The sequence continues at coordinate 58,698 of NZ_NIBG01000001.1, forward strand.
AAAAATTCAATTACTAATTAATATAGTTAACATTGAAAAAAATCTAATGAAAAATAAAAAGGATTATGTGAGTATATATATAGGCATACCATTTTGTCCTACAAAATGTTTATATTGTTCTTTTCCATCTAATAGTATATGTGAAAAGAATGATAAAAGAGAAGCCTATATAGAAAGCTTAGCCTATGAGATAAAAGAAGTATCTATGATGCTAAAGGAAGCTAATAAGAGAATAGATACCATATACATAGGCGGAGGTACACCAACTTCTCTTACTAATGATCAATTAGAAAAATTATTTGTGACTATTAAGGAAAATTTAGATTTAAGTGAAGTAAGAGAGTTTACAGTGGAAGCAGGAAGACCAGACACTATAACAATGGAAAAGTTAAAAACAATTAAAAATCATGGTATAGAAAGAATTAGTATAAACCCTCAAACTATGAATGATTCCACACTAAAACTAATTGGAAGAAATCATACTGTAGAGGATATAAAGAATACATATGAATTGGCAAGGCAAATTGGCTTTAAAACAATAAATATGGATTTAATAATAGGATTGCCTAATGAAGGTATAGATGAATTTGAGAATACAATGAAGGAAATAATTAAATTAGATCCTGAAAATATAACTGTCCACACTTTAGCCATTAAAAAGAGTTCAATTTTAAAAGCAAATAAAGAAAAATATAAACTTTGTCATGAAAATAGCGCTGAGAAAATGATAGAAATGGCTAATAAATATTGTAAAGAAATGACCATGTCTCCCTATTATATGTATAGACAAAAGTATATGGTGGGAAACTTAGAAAACATAGGATATGCTAAGGTCGGTCATGAATGTATTTACAATATTGAAATTATAGAAGAGAAACAAACCATAATTGCATTAGGGGCTGGAGCCATATCAAAGGTCTATTATCCTGATGAAAATAGACTTGAAAGGGTGCCTAATGTAACTAGTTTAGATCATTACATAGATAGAACAAAAGAAATGGTAGAAAGAAAGAAAAAAGAATTATTAGGAAATAATATGAAATAATATTGACATAATTTATTTTTATTATATATAATGAATTTAAAAGTTTAAATGCTTAGATAAAGATTAGTAGGTATAATACTATTTACAGCGAGTTGAGGAAGGTGAAAGCTCAATAATAAAAGGTTATACTAAAGACACTTTGGAGCACATTGTTTGAATAAAGTAGGATAATGCGTAATTCGGCGTTAACGAATTTAAGTGGAGGAATTCAATTAAGGGTGGCACCGCGGGATTAAACTTCTCGTCCCTTTATATATTTATATATGGGATAGGGGAGTTTTTTTATTTGAAAAAATTATTAAATAACTAGATTTTCCATAAAGTAGTAGAGAAAATACAGACTTTATATTAATCTAATGGACTATGTTTATAAAGGAGGATAAAAATGAAAGCGCCAAGAGGTACTAAAGATGTTCTACCTAAAGATGTGTATAAATGGCACTACCTTGAGGATACATTTAGAGAAACTTGTAAAAATTTTGGATACAATGAAATTAGAACTCCCATATTTGAGCATACAGAGCTATTTAAAAGGGGAGTAGGGGAAACTACAGATATAGTACAAAAGGAAATGTATTCCTTTGAAGATAATGGAGGAAGGGATATAACATTAAAACCAGAGGGAACAGCCCCTGTTGTGAGAGCTTTTATTGAACATAAATTATATGCAGATGCTCAACCAACAAAATTGTATTACGCAACTCCATGCTTCAGATATGAAAGACCACAGGCTGGGAGACTAAGAGCATTTCACCAATTTGGTATAGAAGTATTTGGAACTACTAATCCTCAAATTGATGCAGAGATAATTGGGGTTGCCATGGACTTTTTTAGTAGACTACATATTAAAAACCTAGAACTTAGAATAAACAGTGTTGGATGTAAAAAATGTAGAAGTGACTATAATGAAGTATTAAAGAAATATTTATCTACTAAAGTTGAAAAATTGTGCAATACTTGCAATGATAGATATGAAAGAAATCCAATGAGAATAATAGATTGCAAAAATGAAAAATGTAAGGAAGAAGTAAGTGATATACCACTTATGATAGACCATTTATGTGAAGAGTGTAGTAATGATTTTAATCAATTAAAGGAAAGTTTAAATCTGATGGATATAGGATTTATAGTAGATCCTAAAATTGTTAGAGGATTGGATTATTACACAAAAACTGCCTTTGAAATAATATCAAATGAAATTGGTTCCCAAAGTACCGTATGCGGAGGAGGGAGATATGATGGTCTTATTGAACAATTAGGCGGCCCATCCATGCCGGGCATTGGATTTGGAATGGGAATTGAGAGACTTTTATTAACCCTTGAAAATAATAATATTGAAATACCAAAGCCAGATAAGTTAGATGTGTTTATAGTGAGTCTAGGTGAGAAAAGTAATAGGGAATCTGTTAAAATACTAAAAAGTATAAGAGAAGAGAACCTTTCTGCAGACAAGGACTATTTAGAGAGAAGTATGAAGGCACAATTTAAATATGCAAATAAGAGAAATGCAAGATTTTGTATTGTAATTGGAGAAAACGAAATAGAAAAGGGTGTTGTAACCCTAAAAAATATGGAAACTGGTGATCAAACAGAGATTTCAATTGACAATATAGGACAAGAGATAAAAAATATATGTAAATAGGAGGTAAAGTTATGGCTGATGTAATAGGAAACATGAAGAGAAATAATATGTGTGGTAACCTTACTACAGACAATATAGGACAAGAGGTTACTTTAATGGGATGGGTTCAAAAGAGAAGGAATTTAGGTGGTCTTGTATTTGTAGATCTAAGGGATAGGACAGGTATATGTCAGGTAATATTTGACAAGGATGTGTCTGAAGAAGCCTTTAATAGGGCAGAAGAAATAAGAAGTGAATTTGTAATAGGTATTAGAGGTATTGTTAGAAAAAGACAATCTGTAAATCCTAATATGCCAACTGGAGAAATCGAAATTTTTGTGGAAGAATTAAAGATATTTTCACAAGCTCAAACTCCTCCAATTTATATAGAAGATGAGGATGAAGTTTCTGAAAATTTAAGGTTAAAATATAGATATTTAGATTTAAGAAAACCTAAAATGCAAAAGAATTTAATCTTTAGACATAAGATTACTAAAATAGTTAGGGATTTCTTTGATGAAAATGGATTTGTGGAAGTTGAAACTCCAATGTTAACTAAGCCAACTCCAGAGGGAGCTAGAGACTATTTAGTACCTAGTAGAGTTAATCCAGGGAAGTTCTATGCCCTACCTCAGTCCCCACAATTATTTAAACAATTATTAATGGTATCAGGAATGGACAGATATTTCCAAATAGTAAAGTGTTTTAGAGATGAGGATTTAAGAGCAGATAGACAACCGGAATTTACTCAAATAGATGTGGAAATGTCCTTTGTAGACATAGACAATGTATTATCTATTAATGAAGAATTAATTAATAAAATATTTAAAGAAACTTTAGATGTAAATATTAATTTACCTATTGAAAGAATGCCTTATAAGGAGGCAATGGAAAGATTTGGTTCTGATAAGCCAGATACGAGATTTGGATTCGAATTAAAATGTTTAAATGACATAGTAGAGAACTCTGAGTTTAAAGTATTTAGTGGCACCGTTAAGAAGGGTGGCGATGTTAGAGGTATTAATATAGATGGATATGGAGATAGCTTTAGCAGAAAAAATATTTCTAAACTAGAGGATTTTGCTAAAACTTATGGAGCAAAGGGTCTTGCGTGGATAAAGATTACAGAAGAAGGAGTAAACTCTCCAATTGCTAAATTCTTAAGTGAAGATGAATTAAATAAGATAGTTGAACGTTTTTCTGCTAAAGCAGGGGATCTAATATTAATTGTGGCAGACGAATCAGATGTGGTATATGATTCATTAGGTCACTTAAGGGTAGAGATAGCTAAGAGACTAGACATTTTAAATAAAGATGAATATAAATTGTTATGGGTAACGGAATTTCCTTTATTTGAGTATGATAAGGAAGAAGATAGATATGTGGCTAAACACCATCCTTTCACATGTCCAATGGATGAAGACATACATTTACTTGAAACAGAGCCTCATAAAGTTAGAGCTAAGGCTTACGATATTGTATTAAATGGAGTAGAAATTGGAGGAGGAAGTATAAGAATCCATAGTTCTGAACTTCAACAAAAAATGTTTAAGGCATTAGGATTTAGTGAAGAGCAAGCGTGGGAAAAATTTGGATTCTTACTGGAAGCATTTAAATATGGAACACCACCTCATGGAGGTATTGCATATGGATTAGATAGATTAGTAATGTTACTTACTGGTAATGACAGTATTCGTGAAGTAATAGCATTCCCTAAGACTCAAAATGCCTCTTCTCCAATGACAGAAGCTCCAACTTATGTTGAAGTTAAGCAATTAGAAGAATTACATATAGAATCTGCAGTAGAATAAATAATAGGGTGACCATTTTGGTTGCCCTTTTCTTTTATATAATTTATAATGAATTAAAGGTATATTTATGGTTAACAGACTGTAAAAATAGGGTATAATGTAATTGTACTAGAAATGAAGTAGAGGTGAAGATATGAATCAAGTAGGATTTGTTACTAAAATTTTACCAAATAATAGAGCAGAGGTTAGTATGAAAAAACATGCTGCATGCGGTGAATGTGGCGCATGTCAGCATGGTCATGAAAATATGAACTTAAATATTATAGCATTAAACAAGATAAAGTCTGTAGAAGGAAATAAGGTGGAAGTAGACTTAGAAACATCAAATGTATTAGGGGCAGCTTTTATAATGTATGTGATTCCTCTAGTGACCATGGTAATAAGTATTTTCATAAGTAGACATGTTTTTGGAAATATAATGAAAATTAATAACTTTGAAATATACTCCATTTTAACAGGGTTTACATGTTTATCCATAACTTTTTTAGCCATTAGATTAAATGAAAAAAAGTTTGAAGATAGTAAGAGGTATATTCCTACTATAACTAGAATTATAGAATAATGGGACAAGGATTCAAAATTACAACTAGATATATATTAAGGTAAAAGTTATACTTTGTTTAAACTATATAATAATATATAATTTTTAAAATATATTAAGGAGGGGTTACCTATGGACTTTAATAACTTAAAGGTTGTGGATGAAAAGGTATATGAATCAATTTGTAATGAAATTAGCAGGCAGCAAGAAAAGATTGAATTAATAGCTTCTGAAAACTTTGTAAGTGAAGCTGTTATGGAAGCAATGGGCAGTCAACTTACTAATAAGTACGCAGAAGGATATCCTGCTAAAAGATATTATGGTGGCTGTGAACATGTTGATGTGGTAGAAGACCTAGCTAGAGAAAGATTAAAAAAATTATTCAATGCAGATCATGTAAATGTACAACCTCATTCAGGTGCCAATGCTAATTTGGGTGTATATTTTGCTATATTAAAGCCAGGTGATGTGGTTTTAGGTATGAATTTATCCCATGGTGGACATTTAACCCATGGAAGTCCCGTTAATATTTCTGGAACATATTATAAATTTGTTGATTATGGTGTAAACAAGGAAACAGAAACTATAGACTATGAAGAAGTTAGAAGAATTGCAATAGAAAATAAGCCTAAGTTGATTGTTGCAGGTGCTAGTGCTTACCCTCGCGCTATAGACTTTAAAAAGTTTAGGGAAATAGCTGACGAAGTGGGAGCGTATCTAATGGTTGATATGGCCCATATTGCAGGGTTAGTTGCTGCTGGACTTCATGAAAATCCATGTGAGTATGCTCACTTTGTTACGACTACTACTCATAAGACCCTAAGAGGTCCTAGGGGAGGAGCTATTTTATGCAAAGGAGAATTTGCTAAAAAAATCGATAAAGCTATTTTCCCAGGTATTCAAGGAGGCCCTTTAATGCATGTTATTGCAGCTAAAGCTGTAAGCTTCAAAGAGGCTCTTGAAGATGAATTTATTACATATCAAAAACAAGTTATAAAAAATGCAAAGAGACTAGGAGAAGAACTTGTAAAGAGAGGGTTTAGATTAGTATCAGATGGCACTGACAACCATTTAATATTAATAGATGTTAGAAATAAGAATATTACAGGAAAAGAGGCAGAAAGACTACTAGATGAGGCTGGAGTTACAGTAAATAAAAATACAATACCTTACGATCCAGAGAGTCCTTTTGTAACTAGTGGAATACGTATAGGAACGCCAGCAGTAACTACTAGAGGTATGAAAGAAGATGACATGGAAACAATAGCAGAGATTATTAGTACTATAATAGATAAGAAAGATACTATGGATAAGGCTAAAGATATGATTAAAGGCTTATGTGAAAATTTTCCATTATATTAAATAAGTTTTAAGTTAAGGAAGGAAATTAGTAATTTAATTTCCTTCCTTTTTTACTTTGTAGACCTTTACATTGTTTGTTATAGAGTACAAAGATATGGAATCTTCATATCTTTTTTGAAGCTAAAAGCCTATTTTTCATAAAGATTCCTTACCATATAAGAAGTTCCTGAATATAATGAGGTAAAAGAAAAATGGAGCTGATAGGATGTTGTATTACAATGAAAAATATGTGATAGTGCTTTCTTCTGCCTATCATGGATATTATGTAGAAGATCTTCTTAGAAGAAATTCGATTCCTAATACTTTTAAAAGGGCACCAAGGGCCATAGGACCGTCATGCCATACGGCTATATATATACAAGAAAAGGATCTAGATAAAGCTATGGAGTTAATAAATAAGGTTAACGTATCTGTTAAGGGTGTCTATGAACTGATACAGATAGGAGGCATGTACGATTATAGAAAGATACAATAAAATTAAAGACAAATATAAAAGAGGGGAAAACTACGACTTAAAATTCCCTTCTTTCATGCTTAATAGAAAGGATATTATACTTTTTAAACTTAAAGTAACAAATGAATTAATTGTATAGATTCATTTGAATCAATTGAGGCATATAAAAAATAGGAGTAGTTTCCCACCTCCTATTTGAAAATGCGCTTAAAAATCCCAGCATTATTCATTTTATCAATTTCTTCCTTTAACTTTTTATTTTCATTATTAAGATTTTCAAGACGCTTACTCATGTTATCTAAACGCTCTTCATACATTTTAATTGAATTTTGTAAGGAGATATTTTCCTCATCCATAGACTTATAATCATTTAGAAGTTTCTTATGCTTATTATTTAATATGTTAACATATGTCTTATTTTCATTATCTAATTTTTTTACCTCATCTCTCATGAGTTTTAGTTTACCTTCCAAGGTATGAAGTAAATTTGTCTTTGAATAAAGTTCCTGCTCTTTTTTATACAATTTTAATTGAAGATGTTTATGATTATCCTGTTTAGGTAAATTGTTTGTAACAGGTTTAATTGTTGATTTTATAGTAGAAAACTCTTTTTTTTCTGTTCTCATCCCTGTAATATCTATTGGAAATGGATTGCTAAGATCGCTACATAGAATAAAATTTGATGTATAAGAACATGTACTTTCGTTTTGCCCATATACTTTTACTAAGTGGAAGTTAGGAATGTCTAAACTATAGGGGTTGTTAAAGTGGCTATTGCCTGCCTTTTTTGCATAGTAAACAATTTCATTAGAAAGAGTATAACAGATCATATTAGAACTATTAATAAATAAAAAGTGATCTGTAATGGGTGTATTTATTTCAGAGCTAATAGATGGTTTATGTATTATCTTATTTTCATATAAGGTTAAATACTTTATGCAATAATTATTTTTCTGTTTATCTGAATAGGCAATATGGTTAATATTATCTTCACTTACTATTACATCTATAGAAAAATTTTTAGTATATATGCAGGAAGAAATTTTCATGGGAATACTCCAATTTCCATCTAAGAGTTTCGTATACATTAAGTCGAAAATCATATTATTATTACTAAGGTAAATTAAAGCTAAATTTTCACTTTTATCCTTATATAAAAAATATGGATTTATTGAATTTTTATGATTAAGGCGAACTCTATTGAATACATTTTTTTTCCATAAAGGTCCTTCCATATAATAGGAGAGTATAGACCAAGATAAGGAAGAAGATGTACCTTTCCAGCAAAAAACAATATGAGGTGAGCCATGAGAACAAACAAGAGAAATATTTTTTATAGTTTCTCCCTCTTCTGAGATTTCGTAGAGCAAATGAGAATGCCACATATTCCCTTCACTTTTATAGTATATTAGTTTTTTGCATTTAGTATATAAAGCTATATGTATATTTTTATCTTTATCCATGTCCAAATTGTATTCGTCTACTTCATAAGGACTTATTTGGATGATAGAATCCTTTGTTTTATATTTTAAATAGTCATCTTCATCAACATATATATTGAAAAATTCATTGTTAGTAAATAAAATCCTAGGTACTTTTTTATTTTCTATCACATTATCACCCACCTTAATAAAATATATTATTGATGGTATTACAATATGTAGAGATTTTAATGAAAAATTTTAAAAGTTTTATCACCAAATAGGATTGGAATACATAATATACAATTAGAACAGGAGATTTATTTACTACTTACAGATAAGAATGTTTATCTTTAAATATAAAAGAGGGGGAGAATATATGTACAAAAAATCATCCTGCGGAATCAGTATGTATACTCCAGGTGTAATTCCGGAAGAATTAAGAGAATCATTTGGAAATGCATGTGAGTTAGTTTGTGTACAGATTCCTAAGGTATACGATTCTTGTCTTTTAAGATTATGTTTAGTAGGAGATCAAGATAAAGCCAACGAAGAAGAAGGTATTGAATTTGACAAAGACTTGAGAGTTAGAATTGATTGTTGCGTAGATGGTATAGTAAATGCAAGAGTTGTTGGCTTAGTACCAGGTTCCTTTAAGATAATCAGTAAAAGAGAAGTCCCAGGAGATTGTGACAGAAAGATTATTTGTTACACATATGAATTAAAAATATTGTACGATATTGTTTGTGAAGATGGTACAATATGCAAAGATGAAGTATTATGCTTAAGGAGAAGTGAGTGTGTTGGCCCATTATATTGCCCAGACTCAGAAACCATCATAAGAGAACAACAAGGTGATCGTCGTCATCATCATCATCACCGTGATGATCCTATAGATGAGGAGATTATCAAATTAGAAATAATAGCTAAAGTTTTAGATGTAAAAATCGAGCTGGAAGAATGTCCATGTGATCCATATGAGGATGAATGCTTTGCAGTATTTACAGTGGGAATTTACAATATAGTTAAATGTGAACTAGTAGTTCAACTAGTAATACCTGCATTTGGATTCTGTCCACCACCAAAGCCATGTGAAAAAATGGGAGAACCATGTGAAATCTTTAATTCTCAATTACCACCTGCTTTCTTCCCACCACAATTAGATGATTTTATAACTGGTCCTTGTGTATAAATAAATTGAGATGTTCTAATCTTGAACATCTCAATTTATTTTTTACGCTATAGGAAATTATAAATTTTTAAAACTGTGGGTAAGTAAAAAATAAGGGGGTGTGGGGGAAGAATTCCCCTGCCGCCTTTAAGGAGGGTGCTCAGCAACTTCAGTTGCGTCGAAGGGAACCATAGGGTTCCATAGCGAAGCATACGAAGTATGCCCTTTTTATATATTAAATTATTATTTAACAAAAATCTCTGTAATAATTATGCCAGTAAATCTAAAGATAAATATATCATAATAATGGATTAAAGGACATTTACTATTTGAACAAGTTTAGTAGCCTGGAAAAAATATTATTATTATTATTATTTTTAAGATTTTCATTTAAAATATTACATTGATTTGTTAGAAACTCAATTTTTTCTTCGGTAAACTCTTGCTTTTCAGTTAATGAGTTTAATAAGCTATTTATACTTTCTTGTTTTTTTTTCATATCCTCCATAAGTAATAAAAAATTTTTAATGTCATTTAAGCCTTCATATTCCATAATCTTAGTAGTTGATGTATCTAATGGAACTGATAGGGATACAGTATTTTCCCTTTTAGTATAATCTATAAGGTTTATGCCTAAAATATATAATCTTTTCTTTAAAACGGAGTAAGTGAAAGGTATTTTTAATAATTCATAATTAATATAGTTATTTCCTAATAAGGTAGAAGGAATAAGTTCATCATTCTCATATCCCATATCTTCAAATTCATCATTCCACAAATCTGCTAATATGTTTTTAGACTTAGAAATAAATTGTCCATTTTCATTCCATATTACCTTTATAAAGTTAGACATTTTCATTATTATGGGATTTGTGTTGTTAGTATTTTCCCTAGAAATTTTTTGTGCTTTAGTCCAAGAGCCCTTTGAGGAATTTAATTTTTCATTATAAGTATAATAAATTGATAGATTGTTGTTTTCTAGCTTGGACCAAACCATATGACCTTTGTTTAGATTATCGCAAAGTATAAAAGGGGTAGAATGAATATTAAAGGTATTAAGTATTCTAGTAGGGTGAGTCCAAAGGTCATAACCAGGGTTAAATTTGCAATAATATATGAAGTACTTCCTATTATATAGAGATTTAAATACTACATGAATATTATTATGATAATCCATATCAACATTAAATGGATTGTTGTATTTTTCAGTGACTATATCGCAAACTTTCTTAGTATACCATTTATGATTTTTATAGGAATGATGCTTTAGTGTCCAAAGTTCTGAGTTTAAAACATTGCATATGCCTAATAATATATGTATTTGTTCATTTATGATGAAGATTTTTAAATTCCTAAAATTATTAGACTTATAATCATAATTAGTTATAGGTTTAAACTCATAGTCTCCGTTTTCATAGGTTGTGTATTCTAAATCTCCTAAGGAGGATATGACTACTATATGAAAGCTTTCCTTTGAATCTATTCCAATAGCGTAATCTACTATATTTTTTGCCAATTTTTTATTCATATAGACTTGATTGTCTCTTATAATATCCAAATAAAGATCTTTATCTTTTTTATAAAAAAAGTATATAAAATTAGTTTTGGAAGAATAAATGTATTGATTTTTATAAATAGAGTTCACAAACTATACCTCCCTTCATAAATTGTCCCATTATAATATATTTTTTTTTATAAAAAAAAATTACAGATTCATTAAAAAAATTTGATATTCAAAAGAATAAGGTCATATATATTATTTAAGGGGGGATAGTATGGAAGCTAGTTTTTCTAGTAACGGTAAAATATTAGAGGATAAAATAGTAGAGCCAAACCCATATACATCAAATAATAAGAAGAAAGAATATAATGTAGAATCAATTGGAAATGTAAACTTCCTAGATGAAGTGGAATCTGTAGGTGTGCTATTGGATAAAGTTTATTCATTTTGTCAACTTAGGGATTGTTTTCCAAAATTTAAAATAGATATACATGACTTTAGTAGAAAAACAGAATTTGAGAATATTATATTTCAAGAAGGATATATTGAAAGGGGAACTTTAGAGATAAGTTCTGTAGGAAAGAAAAGACCGAATTTTTCTAGGATAAAATTTACTCTAAAAATACCATTTACATTAAATCTAAGAAACCTGACAACTAAAGAATTAATAAGTATGAATGGGATTTTACCAGAATTAAAGAAGGATATTATAATGTACATACCAGAGGCAAGGAGTGAATTTGATTTTAGGGTGGTTGCAGAAACTAGAACAGAAATATTATCTTTACCTGAGATCATAAATAATCAAATCGAAATTCCAATAGGTATATTTTCAATAATAAGGGTAGTAGGTAGAGTGCAATTACTTGTACCAGCATACAAAACAACACCGGAACCTCCAGAGGCAGAAACATATGAGCATATGGAAGAATCCATATGTGAAGCCTTTGACACAAGAAACTTTCCACAAGATTTTTTTCCCATAAAAGATGATATATAATATATGTGTTTTTAAGGAGGAATTGGGTTGCGAATATTATTTCAAATAAGAAAGGACTATGAGAAAAATTCAGCTGGTGATACAGTAATATTGAAAAATATGGTCGAAGGTCTGAGGAAATTAAATGTTTCTGTGGATGTATATAATGATCATAGGATTTCAGTGAAAAAATATGATGTGGTCCATATTTTTAATACTATAAGGATTTATGAAAGTTACAAATTTTTTAAAAATGCTCAAAATGGTGGCAAAAGGATCGTTATAAGTCCCATATATTGGAACTTAAAAGATTTTTATAAAAATAGTAATAATATGGAATTAGTTAAGATATGGGACAAAAATGAAAGTAAAAGAAAAGAAATGTTAGATGAATGTGACGTCATACTAGCTCATGCTCAAGGTGAATTAGATGAAATAGAAAAATTTTATGGAAAAAAAACAAATTATAAAATACTTCCCTATGGGGTGGATAGGAAGTTTATAAATGGGAAAAAAAATTATTTGTTAAGTAAATACAATATAGATAATTATATATTGTGTGTTGGCAGAATTCATAGACAGAAAAATCAAATTTCTCTGTTAGAAGCCTTAAAAAAAGAAACAATTCCAATAGTTATAGCAGGGAATATTAATGATGAAGAATATTTAAAAACATGTCTTAAAATAAGAAAGAAAAATGTATTTGTGCTCAATGGAAAAAATAAATACGATTTGCCTTCTTTATACAAGAGTGCTAAGGTTCATGCTCTTCCAAGCTTTTTTGAATATCCAGGATTAGCTAGCATGGAAGCAGGCCTAGGGGGCTGCAATGTGGTAACCACTCAAATAGGAACCACAAAAGAAATATTTAAGGATTATGCAAAATATTGTAATCCCAATGATGTAAATTCCATAAGAGAAAATATTATGGAAGCTTTTTGGGAAGAAAGAGATAGTAAATTAAGAGAATACATATATGAAAACAACAACTGGGAAAAAATTTGCCTGAAACTAAAAAACATATATGAATCTTTAATATAAAATAATAGAAAATGTTTAGGCACAAGGCCTAGACATTTTTTTCATTAATCATAATTCAATAGTAACAAAGGAAGTTAAACTTAAAAATTTAAAGTGAAGAATAATTTAGATAGGGTTAGCTCTCAAGGAGGGAAAGTATGAAAGTAGTAATTCTATGCGGTGGAAAAGGTGTAAGAATGAAAAAAATTACAGAGGATATACCAAAGCCAATGGCCCCTATAGGTGATAGGCCAATTCTTTGGCATATTATGAAGAATTATATGCATTATGGTTTTAATGATTTTATTTTGCTATTAGGATATAAAGGAGATAAAATTAAGGAATATTTTTTAGACTATAAGTGGAGGAATTCAGATTTTATTTTAGATACTAGATATGGAGAAAAAAAAGTAAATTATATAAATGGAGGTGAAAAATGGAGAATAACTTTTATAGATACAGGCCTTCATACTATGACAGGAGGGCGAGTTAAACAAATTAAAAAGTATATAAAGAATACTTTTTTTCTAACATATGGAGATGGCTTATCAGACATAAATATAAAAAAACTTTTAGATTACCACAAAGAAAGGGGCAAAATTGGAACGGTTACAGGTGTAAATAGAAACAGTCAATACGGCATATTGGATGTAGAAAAGGGGATGGTGAAAGAATTTAAAGAGAAACCCAATAATAAGGAGATAATAAATGGTGGATTCTTTGTTTTTGAACCGGAATTTTTTTCATACATAGAAGATGAAGAAAAATCCATATTAGAAAGAAAACCTTTAATGACTTTAGCTACTCAAAATGAATTAGCAGTTTATGAACACAAGGGATTTTGGATGGCCATGGATACGTACAAGGATGTATTAGAAGTGAATAAAATGTGGAATGAGAAAAGAGCAAAGTGGAAGGTGTGGTAAATTGTGGGTAAAGATTTCTGGAAAAATAAGAATGTTTTCATAACCGGAGCTACTGGTTTTTTAGGAAATCATTTATGGAAAAGACTGGTCAATGAAGGTGCTAATGTAACCATATTAGTTAGAGATAAATTAAAAGGTATAAATATATGTGAATATAAGGATGTAAATATTGTTTATGGAAAAATAGAAGATGTAAAACTAATAGAAAGAATATTAGGAGAATATGAAATAGATACTATATTTCACTTAGCTGCACAGGCTATTGTAGGAGTGGCTAATAGAAATCCTATATCAACCTTTGAAAGCAATATACTAGGAACGTGGAATATATTAGAAAGTGCCAGAAGGACTTCCCTAATAAAAAGAGTAGTAGTGGCATCTAGCGATAAGGCCTATGGACAACAAGAACGATTGCCCTATGATGAAAACATGTGCCTTAAGGGGAAACATCCTTATGATGTGTCAAAAACTTGTGCTGACCTAATAAGTCAGTCTTATTATTACACATATAATTTACCCGTTTGTATAACAAGATGTGGCAATTTATATGGAGAGGGAGATTTTAATTTTAATAGAATAATTCCTCAAACCATTAGGTCTATATACTATAATGAATCTCCAATTATTAGAAGTGATGGAACTTTTGTTCGAGACTACTTTTATGTTCAAGATGCAGTTGAAGCATATCTTTTGTTAGCTAAGAAGATGGATGATAAGTCTATATGGGGAGAAGCCTTTAATTTTAGCAATGAAATACAATTAAATGTATTCGAATTAGTGAGTAAAATATTAAAAATTATGAATAGTGACTTAAAACCCATCATACTGAACAAGGGAAAAAATGAAATAAAGCACCAATATTTATCTGCAAATAAGGCTAAAAAACTATTAAAATGGAGTCACATCTATAGTATGGACGAAGGATTAAGGCGAACTGTAAAATGGTATGCTGAGTATTTGAGCAAATTATAATAATTAAAAGAGTAGTTCATTAAGGGAGAAGATATAATAGAAATCTTTATTAGTATAAGTTGAAAAAACTTTAGGATGTCCTAAAGTTTTTTTGTTTAAAGAAGTTATTCATATTAGAATTAATTTTATAAAAAAATAATTTTTGTGAATGTTGACATATTTAGTAGGGTATAATATACTTAGATATGAATTCAGAGTAATTTACTTAGGATTTAGAGGGAGTGGTTAAATGAAATTATCGACTAAGGGAAGATATGGAGTAAAAGCTATGTTCGAGCTAGCTCTTGCCCATGGAAATGGTCCAACGTCTTTAAATATAATTGCCGAAAAGCAAAACCTTTCCATTCATTATTTAGAACAGTTATTTTCTAGTTTAAGAAAGGCTGAGCTAGTTAGAAGTATCCGTGGAGCACAAGGGGGATATATACTAGCTAGAAATCCAGAAGAAATAACTGTAGGAGAGATTATTCGTACTTTAGAAGGACCACTGGCACCATCTGATTGTGTTATAGAAAATGAAGATAAAGGTCATGATTGTAACAGAGCTGGTTGCTGCGTTACAAGAACAGTATGGAAAAAAATTTGGGATAGTATTAATGATGTAGTAGATAATATTACATTACAAGATATGATTGATGATCATGATAAAATGACTTCTGAGGAAGGATATATGTATTATATATAGCTAGGGGGCTGATGAAATGAACAAGAGAATTTACTTAGATTATGCTGCCACAACACCAGTTAAAGAAGAAGTTTTTCAGGCTATGAAGCCTTATTTTACAGAAGCTTTTGGGAATCCATCTAGTGTGTATTCTTATGGTAGAGAAGGAAAACAAGCCATTGATACAGCTAGAAAACAGGTAGCTAAAGCTATTGGATCTAAAACTGATGAAATATTTTTCACAGGGGGAGGTTCAGAAGCTGACAACTGGGCAATAAAAGGGATTGCATATGCTAATAAAAACAAGGGGAAACACATAATAACAAGTAATATTGAGCATCATGCAGTATTACATACTTGTGAGTATCTAGAAAAAGAAGGATTTAAAGTAACTTATCTAGAGGTGGATGAGTATGGACAAATAAGAATAGAAGATTTAAAGAAAGCTATAACAGATGAAACTATTCTTATAACTATTATGTTTGCAAATAATGAAGTTGGAACTATACAACATATTAAAGAAATTGGGGAAATTGCTAGGGAACACAAAATATATTTCCATACGGATGCAGTACAAGCTCTTGGAAATGTAAAAATAGATGTAAATGAATTAAATATAGATCTACTTAGTGTATCTGCTCATAAGGTATATGGTCCAAAGGGCGTGGGAGCCTTATATGTAAGAAAAGGTATAAAGTTATTCTCTTTCATACATGGTGGAGCTCAAGAGAGAAGAAGAAGAGCAGGTACTGAAAATGTTGCAGGTATTGTGGGCTTTGGAAAAGCTGCTGAAATGGCTACTGAAAATTTAGAAGAACATGTGTCTAAGATTAAGAAGTTAAGAGACAAGTTAATAGATGGGATAAATGAAAGAATAAAATATGTAAGACTTAATGGTCATCCTACAGATAGACTACCTGGAAATGTGAATTTCGTATTTGAGTTTATAGAGGGAGAATCTTTATTACTAAGTCTAGATTTAATTGGCGTGGCTGGTTCAAGTGGTTCTGCTTGTACATCTGGATCTTTAGACCCATCACATGTATTAATGGCACTTGGGTTACCTCATGAAATAGCACATGGTTCACTTAGATTAACTATAGGTGATTTTACTACTGAAGAAGATATTGACTATGTTTTAGAAAATTTACCTAAGATAGTAGACAGATTAAGAATGATGTCACCATTATATGAAGAAGTTTTAAAGGGAGGACAAAAGTAATGTATACAGAAAAGGTTATGGATCATTTTATGAATCCTAGAAATGTGGGAGAAATAGATAATGCCTCTGGAGTAGGACAAGTTGGAAATGCCAAATGTGGAGATATAATGAAAATTTATTTAGATGTTAAAGATGGTATTATTGAAGATGTTAAGTTTAAAACTTTTGGGTGTGGATCTGCCATAGCTAGTTCAAGTGTGGCTACAGAAATGATTAAGGGTAAAACTTTAGAGGAAGCTTTAAAACTTACAAACAGACAGGTTGTAAGTGCGTTAGACGGTCTTCCAGCACCTAAAATACACTGTTCTGTATTGGCAGAACAAGCTATAAAAAGTGCCATATTGGATTATGCTCAAAAAAATGGGTTACAATTTGATGAATTAAAAGATTTTAATCCAGATGAAGACCATCATGATCATGGTCATGACCATGAGTAAAAATTAATACTAAGTTATAGAAATTAAAGCTCAGGATTTTCTGAGCTTTTAATTTTTATTGTATATGTTAGAATAATATAGAAAAGAGAGATAAAACTAAAAGTAGTAGGTGATTAAGATGGAAAGTTTAGATAAGAAAAGAGTTGTAATAGGAATGAGCGGTGGTGTAGATAGTTCTGTAGCAGCATACCTATTAAAAAAACAAGGATACGATGTAATTGGAATAATGATGAATGTATGGCCAGAAAAAGGTGAAGATTTTCAAGAAAAGGAAGGTGGATGTTGTGGTTTATCAGCCGTTGATGACGCAAGAAGGGTTGCAAATAAATTAGATATTCCCTTTTATGTTGTGAATTTTAAAGAGGCCTTTGAGAAAAAAGTGATAGATTATTTTGTGGATGAATATATGAATGGAAGAACACCAAATCCATGTATTGCATGTAATAAATATTTGAAATTTGAGGAACTACTAAAAAAAGCCCATCAATTAGGAGCATACTATGTGGCCACAGGCCATTATGCTAAAATACAATATGATGAAACAATAGATAAATCCATAATTAGAAAATCTAATTCCATTAAAAAGGATCAAACTTATGCATTATATAATTTAACTCAAAATCAAGTTAGACATATATTAATGCCATTAGGAGAATTTTCTTCAAAGGAAGAAGTAAGAAAAATAGCAATGGATTTAGGACTAGATACGGCTGCAAAGCCTGATAGTCAAGAAATATGCTTTGTTGAAGATGACAATTATGGCAGGTTTATAGAAGAAGAACGTGGAGAAGAAATTAAAAAAGGAAAATTCGTAGATATAGATGGAAATATATTAGGAGAACACAAGGGAATTGTACATTATACTATAGGCCAAAGAAAGGGCCTTGGAATCGCATTGGGAAAACCAACTTACGTAGTTAGAATAGATCCAATTAAAAATGAAGTGGTACTAGGAGATAATAAAGATGTATTCAATATGGGTTTAATAGCAGAAAATGTAAATTTTATACATTTAGGTAAATTTGTAGATGGCTTAGAAGTTGAATGTCAAATAAGATATAATTCTAAGCCATCTAAAGCTAAATTATATCATTATAGTAATGGCCTTATAAAAGTTTTATTTGAAGAAGGCCAAAGAGCTATAACACCAGGTCAAGCAGTGGTATTTTATGATGGTGATTTATTATTAGGTGGAGGAACTATAACTAAAGCTATATAATTTATCAAATATTTTCTAGTGTACTTATTGAATTTTTTAAATTTTAAAGTGGAAAAATAATAATACTATATAAAAAATTTAAATTATAAAAAGGAGTATAACTATGAGAAATAAATTTATGTATGGAATTATTGCTGGTGGTATGATAGGAATGGCGACTAGTGCTTATATGAGTAATAGTATGAGTCCTCGCCAAAGAAGAAAGCTAATGAGAAGAGGACATAAATTAATGAGAAGAAGTCATAACGCAATTAACAAGGCAAATGACATGGTGGATGTGGTAAGAAATATTCTATAAGAATATGCGTTGACAAATAGTTCTAATTTTTATATAATCTACTAAAGTTAAATTAAAAATGAGAAAAATACTATGAAAAAGAAGAGTACACTTTATTTCAATTCACAGAGAGGAGATTCTAGGCTGAGAAATCTCTATTCGGATAAGGTAGAAGCAACTTTGGAGTATTAACTTTGAAAATAACAGTAAAGGTTAACGATTGGCATACGTTATAATGCTCTTACTAAGAGATTACAGTAACATGTAATAAGTAGGGTGGTACCGCGAGATACTCTCGTCCCTATCCCAGGGGATGAAAGTATCTTTTTTTTGAAAAAAAAGGAGAGTGTGAAAATGGAAAAAATGGGTTTAAATGAAATAAGAAAAAAATTCTTAGATTTCTTTGAAAGCAAAGATCATTATGCAAGGGAAAGTTATTCTTTAGTTCCTCAAGGGGATAAGAGTTTACTACTTATTAGTGCAGGAATGGCACCTTTAAAGAAATATTTCATGGGAGTAGAAACTCCTCCTAAAAATAGAATGGCTACATGCCAAAAATGTATAAGAACTGGAGATATTGAAAATGTAGGAAAGACTGCTCGTCATGCAACTTTCTTTGAAATGTTAGGAAATTTCTCTTTTGGAGATTATTTTAAGAGAGAATCCATAGCTTGGGGCTGGGAGTTTGTAACAAAACATTTAAACATGCCTGTAGAGAAATTATGGGTTAGTGTGTACTTAGATGATGATGAATCTTATGAAATATGGAATAAGGAAATTGGAGTACCTAAAGAGCAAATTGTAAGATTAGGAAAAGAAGATAACTTTTGGGAAATAGGAGTAGGCCCTTGTGGTCCATGTTCTGAAATTTATTATGATAGAGGAGAAAAGTATGGTTGTGACAATGTGGATTGTAAACCAGGTTGTGACTGTGATAGATATGTAGAATTTTGGAACCACGTATTTACTCAATACAACAAGGATGAACAAGGAAATTATAATCCACTACCTAATCCTAACATAGATACGGGAATGGGTTTAGAGAGAGTAGCATGTATAATGCAAGATGTGGATTCCATATTTGAAGTAGATACTATAAGGGCCATATTAGAAGCTGTATTAGATATAAGTAAAGCAGAATATGGCAAGGATGAAAAGACTGATACTTCAATTAGAATAATAACAGACCATATTAGATCCGTATCATTTATGGTATGTGATGGAATAATGCCAAGTAATGAAGGTCGTGGCTATGTATTAAGAAGATTACTAAGACGTGCGGCTAGACATGGGAAGTTATTAGGAATCAAAGGAGCCTTCCTAAACGGCTTAGTTGATAAGGTAATAGAAGTTTCAAAGGTGGCATATGGTCAATTAGAGGAAAGAAAAGATTATATTAAAAAAGTAATATCCATAGAGGAAGAAAGATTCCAAGAAACTATAGATCAAGGCAGTGAAATATTAAAAGAATACATAGAAGAACTTAGAAAAGAAGAGAATAAAGTATTATCAGGAGAGAAAGCATTTAAACTATATGATACTTATGGATTCCCTCTTGAACTAACTAAAGAAATATTAGAAGAAGAAGGTCTTGAAGTTAATGAAGAAAAATTTAAAGAAGAAATGGAACTTCAAAGGGAGAGAGCTAGATCTGCTAGAACAGACAATAGTTTAGAAGCTTGGAAAGAAGATGTATTCTCTCAAATAGATGATAGTACTAATACTGACTTTGTAGGGTATAACAATTATGTAGTAGAAGGACAGTTATTAAATATAGTAAAGGATAATGAGTTAGTAGATAAAGCTCAGGCTTCTGATAAAGTTACTCTAATATTAGATAAGACACCATTTTATCCAGAAGGTGGAGGTCAGCTAGGTGATAAGGGAACAATTGAGACTGATTCATGTAAAATAGAAATTTATGACTGTAAAAAAGGTAACAATGATTTAATTTTACATGTGGGAAAAATTATTGAAGGTTCAGTGAGTGAAAACGATAAAGTAATGGCTAAAATTAACATAGAGAACAGATTAAATTCTGCAAGAAATCATAGTGCTACTCACTTACTACACAAGGCTCTAAAAGAAGTGTTAGGTAGCCATGTGGAACAATCTGGTTCGTTAGTATCTGCAGATAGACTTAGATTCGACTTCTCCCATTTTACATCTTTAACTAAGGATGAAGTGGAAACTGTTGAAAGAATAGTTAATGAGAGAATACTAGATGGTCTAAAGGTAGAAACTGAAGAAATGTCCATAGAGGATGCAAGGAAAAAAGGTGCAACTGCCTTATTTGGAGAGAAATACGGAGAAAAAGTACGTGTAGTTTCAATGGATAAATACAGTATTGAATTATGTGGTGGGACCCACGTATCTAATGTAGGACAAATTGGATTATTTAAAATAGTAAGTGAAGGTGGAGTTGCAGCAGGAATCAGAAGAATAGAAGCAATAACTGGATTTAGCGCATATGAGTATACAAAGCATAAAGAGGCACAATTAAATGAGATTGCAAAAATTACTAAGTCCAGCCAAAAGGATGTAAGTAAAAAAGTAGAACAATTAGTAAATGAATTAAAATCCTATGAAAAGGAAATAAATGACTTAAAGAATAAATTAGCTTCTTCCTCTTTAGATGACATTATTAATAGTGTTGAGGAAATAGAAGGTATTAAAGTTATATCTAATAAAATTATGGGATTGGATATGAATTCATTAAGAACTATAGGAGATAAACTAAAGGATAAATTAGGATCTGGACTAGTTGTATTAGCAACTGAAAATGAAGGTAAAGTAAGTTTTGTTGCTATGGCTACAAAGGACGCGGTGGATAAGGGTATACATGCAGGTAATGTTATTAAGACTATTGCCAAAATTGCTGGTGGCGGCGGTGGAGGAAGACCTAATATGGCTCAAGCTGGAGCTAAAGATCCATCCAAAATAGATGAGGCCCTAAATAAAGTTAAAGAAGTAGTAAAAGAACAAATAAAATAAAAAAATTCTTTCTGGATCAAAAAAAATTTTAGTGGGCTTAAAGTAGTCCACTAAAATTTATATATGATATAATATGGGTAAATGGACATATCCGATTATAAAAGGAGTGGTATATGTGAGTGAAAATAACATGAACTATACAATGAAATTAGATGAGGTACAAAAGGAACAAATAAATGAGGCTGAGGAAATAATAAAAAGTGTGTACAAGGCTTTGAAGGAAAAAGGATACAATCCCATAAACCAATTAGTTGGATACATACTGTCTGGAGACCCAACTTATATTACTAGCCATAACAACGCTAGAAGTTTAATACGAAAATTAGAAAGAGATGAACTATTGGAAGAAATATTAAATACTTACCTAGAAAAGGAGTAGAAATAGTAGTTGAAAAATAAAATTTTAATAAGTTGCCTACTAGTATTTATGCTGGCCTTTTTTAATGGGGCTTATGGAGAGGCAAATAAGGATAAAAAGGTAGTCATGTTTGTAACTACCTATATGAACTTTCACGATTTAGAGACTATGGATAGTACTAATGGATTAATAAATACAGGATCAATTGGTCTTATGAATGCTAGAGCAGCTGGCAGCTACAGTATACATAAATCTTATTTAACCATTGGAACAGGAACTAGGGCAGATGCATCCTCTGGAAGTTTTTATTTTCAAAAATTAGATGAGGATTCAAAAGAGATCTATGAGCTTAGAACAGGTCGTTTGCTTAGTGAAGATGGGGGAATTATAAACTTAGACCAGGCAAGATTGGAAAAAATAAATGAAAATGGAGACTATGGTGCACAACCGGGAGCCTTAGGGGAAGCACTACATAAGGCTAACAAAAAGACTGCTATCATAGGGAACTTAGATATTAGTAATGAATTAAGAATTGCACCAAGTATAACTATGGATAAGGATGGATATACGGATTTTGGAACAATTGATAAAAGTATATTTAAACAGGATTTATCCTATCCCTTTGGTATAAGAGAAGATTATGGATTTATGAAATCTAAATTTAAAGACTTTTACCAAAAGGCTGACTTCATAGTTGTAGAAATTGGAGATTTGTATAGGTTAGAATCATATAAGTCAAATATGACTAATGAAGCTTATATGAATAAAAAAAGAATAGTGTTAGAAAATATTGATAATTTTATGAAAGAATGTATATCAGAGATGAACCTGGAAAAGGATGAAGTTATAATATTAAATCCATATCCATCTCAAGTGGATATGAGAAATGGTCAAAAACTTACTCCTATAATTTTAGCAGGAAATAACATTAAAAAGGGCATTGTATATTCTAACACTACTAGAAGAAAGGCCATAGTAGGAAATGTAGATGTGGCAGCCCATGTATTAAGTAGTTTCCAGTTAAAGGCTGAAGATATGAGTGGTAAGGACTTGATTTCTCTTTCCAAAGATAACAATATGGAATATGTTGAAAAACTATATAAGGATACAGTATTAGTATCAAAGAACAGGTATCCAGTATTGTCTACCTTTGCTGTTTTTGAAATAGTCATATCTTTGCTAGGTCTAATGTTAATTTTGTTTAAAGATAGAATTAGTAATAAGGGAATTAAATATTATACTAATATATTGCTTAGTACTATGGCAGTACCTGTAGTATTATTGCTTATACCTTTATTTGGTACATATAATATATATATTACCTATGTATTAGTCATAGGTGGAACCATATTACTTACTTTAATAGCTAAAAAGTTAGGAAAAGAACCATTAGATGGAATTTTAATATTGGCAAGTGCTACTACAATATTTCTCATGATGGATATATGTACAGGAGCTACCTTAATAAAGAAATCACTATTAGGATATGATCCTATAATAGGTGCCAGGTACTATGGTATAGGAAATGAATTTATGGGAGTTTTAATCGGATCTAGTTTAGTTTTTGCCACAGCCCTATTAGATAGATTCTCCATAAAAAGAATACATGTTGTGGCTTTCTTTACCCTATTGGTGATAATCATGGGATTTCCCAAATTAGGGGCCAATGTGGGTGGCACTATTACGGCCATATGTGCATTTATATTTGTTACACTTAGACTTTATGATGTGAAGATTAAATTAAAACATTTTCTCATTATAGGAGTTAGTGTGGTAGTAATAGTGGGTATATTAGCATATATAGACATAAAAGTATTAAATGGAGGCTCTCACTTGGGAAGAGCTGTTATGAAGATTATAAAAGAAGGTCCTGTTGAAGTCATAAGAATAATAAACAGAAAGATAAGTATGAACTTAAGATTAATTGGTATTACCATATGGAGCAAGGTTTTAATTAGTACTATATTAATTATAGGAGTGTTATTTTATAGGCCAACAGGAACCATATCTAGATTATCTAATAAATATCCAAATCTAACTAAGGGATTCTCAGGTATAGTTTGTGCTTGTATTGTTGCCTTTTTAGTAAATGATTCTGGGGTTGTGGCAGCTGCTACGGGAATAATATTCTTAGGAATGAGCATTTTGTATTTAATATTTTATATGGGACAAGATAGATTACAGGAGTAGAAAATGGAATATAGAAAATTAGGAAATACAGATTTAGTGGTATCTAGATTATGCTTTGGGGGTCTAACCGTAGGCCCTCTTCAAGCAAATCTGCCCATTGATGAAGGTGCTCGTATAATGGTGGAAGCCTTTAAACGAGGCGTGAATTTTATTGATACAGCAGAGTTATATGAAACGTATCCATACATAAGAGAGGCACTAAAACTTTACAATGAAAACCATATTATAATAGCAAGTAAATCCTATGCCTATGACAAGGATACAGCTAAAAATAGTATAGAAAAGGCTCGTAGGGAACTTAATAGGGATGTGCTAGATATTTTTCTATTACATGAACAGGAAAGTGAGCATACTCTAAGGGGACATTATGAAGCTTTAGAATATTATTTAAATTTAAAGGAAAAAGGAATTATAAAGGCTGTTGGCTTATCCACTCATACGGTTAGGGCTGTAGAGGTTGCAAGTAAAATGGATGAAATTGATGTTATTCATCCAATCATAAATAAGGCCGGTGTAGGAATTCAAGACGGAACAGTAGAAGATATGTTAGAAGCCATAAAAAAGGCATATACTAATGGTAAAGGGATCTATGGTATGAAACCAATTGGAGGAGGAAACCTTATAAAAGATGTACCTGCTTCCTTGGATTATGTTTTAAATATAGAAGAATTACATTCTATTGCCGTTGGAATGCAGACTGTGGAAGAAGTAATATATAATGTAAATAAATTTATAAACAAGGAAATTCCTAGGGAGATAATAAATAGAATTTCTACAAAGGAAAGAAAGTTACACATAGACTTTTGGTGTGAAGCTTGTGGTGAATGTGTAAAACACTGTAATCATAGGGCTTTGGAAATCATAGAAGGAAAGCTTATTGTAAAAAAAGAAAAATGTGTTTTATGCGGGTATTGTAGTAAATATTGTCCACAATTTTGCATAAAAATAGTCTAGAGGTGAGGTAAAATAATGAGAACAATGGGATTAGACGTAGGAGATAAGACTATAGGAATATCAGTGAGTGATCTTATGGGATGGACAGCTCAAGGTGTGGAGACCATTAGAAGAACTAATTTAAAAGCAGATTATAAAAGATTAGGAGAACTTATAAAAGAGAAAGAGGTCTCCAAATTAGTAGTGGGATTACCCAAAAACATGAATGGAACCTTAGGACCACAGGGAGAAAAGGTATTAGAATTTGTAGAAGGCATAAAAAGAAGATTTAAGGTTGAAATTGTAATGTGGGATGAAAGACTTACTACTGTATCGGCAGAAAAAATGCTTATAGGAGCAGATGTAAGTAGGAAAAAAAGAAAAAAAGTAATTGACATGGTGGCAGCTAACTATATATTACAAGGATATTTAGATGCGCAAAAATAGATAACAGGGGTGAATATAATGGAAAAGGGATACATAAATTTGATAGATGAAAATAATAAAGAAGTAAGATTTCAAATAATAGATATGATTGAAATGGATAATGATACGTATGCAATATTAATGCCTTTAGATGATAATGAAGAAGAAGGGGTAGTAGTATTTCAAGTCCTAGATGTTGAAAATCAAGTCCTTGAGTTAGTTACAGATGAGGAAATAGTTATGAAAGTAATCGATGAGTTTAATGAATAAGGTTACAAATTTCATGTGTGAGAAATGTGGATGTAGAATAGAAGATGAGAAAGCTACTAAATGTCCAAGGTGTCTAAGTATAATTAAATGCAGAATGAAATGTAGTGAATGTAAAGGGTGTAGTTTAAATATTTTTAAGAAAGATAAGTAGCTTTTTAGCTAAATCGTGAAAAAAAATACATATTTTAAAAATAAAGAGGTGTAAATGTGAATGAGATAATGGAGACAGTTAAAGATAGACTTAAGGAGAAGGGGTATAAACTGACTCCCCAGCGTAGAGCGACCTTAGATACTATCATAGAAAACAAGGGAAAACATTTGAGTACTGAAGAAATATATGATATAGTTAAAGAGAAGTGTCCAGAAATTGGATTGGCTACGGTATATAGAACGTTACAATTATTAGATGAGTTAGATATAATTTCAAAAATAAATTTAGATGATGGATGTAGTAGATATGAGCTGAATGATGATGATGACAATCATCAGCATCATCATTTGATTTGTACAAAATGTGGGGCTATAATAGAAGTGGGAGTAGATCTATTAGATGAATTAGAATCGGAAATTGAGAGAAATTACAATTTCACAATAAGTGATCATAAGGTTAAATTCTTTGGTCATTGTTCTAAGTGTAATAAATCCTGTAGCTAAAAAGTTACAGGATTTTATTTGAGTATGGGAAATTTGCCACAATGATTAGATTTTATTAATAAATAGTTAAGTATAATTTAATCATAGTGTTTACATATGTATAAAGTGAGCAATAATAATATATAATGAGAGAGTTTAAAATATTGCTAACATATTCCAAATCAAGTATAATTAAATAAGTGTTAAAATGTACGGCTTAATTTAGACTTTATAATAACTAAAATATAGATATACCAAAATATAAGGAGAGTGATAATTGTGGCAAGAAGAACAGCAAAAGTTAAAGTAATTCCTCTTGGCGGGTTGAATGAAATTGGTAAAAATATGATGGCCTTTGAATATAAGGATGATATTATAGTGGTAGATTGCGGGATGAGTTTTCCGGAAGATGACATGCTAGGAATAGACATCGTTATACCGGATATAACTTACCTAATTAAGAATAAAGATAAGGTTAGAGGGATCGTTCTAACTCACGGACATGAAGATCATATTGGGGCATTACCTTATGTTCTAAAGAGATTGAATGTACCAATCTATGGAACTAAATTAACATTAGGCCTAGTAGAGAATAAATTAAAAGAGCATAAATTAGTATCTAGTGTTCAAACTAATATAGTAAAGCCAGGAGATACTATTAAATTAGGAAATTATAAAGTAGAGTTTATGAAAACCAGCCATTCTATTGCAGATGCAGTATGTTTAGCTATTCACACACCAGTGGGAGTTATTGTTCATACGGGAGATTTTAAAATAGACTTTACTCCAATAGATGGTGAACCTATAGATTTTCATAGATTGGCAGAACTTGGGAAAAAAGGAGTACTTTTACTATTGGCAGATTCAACAAATGTGGAAAGACCTGGATATACCATGTCAGAAAGAACTGTAGGTGTAACTTTTGAGAATATATTTAGGAATGCCACTCAGAGAATAATAGTAGCTACCTTTGCTTCTAATGTTCATAGGGTACAACAGATTTTTGATGCAGCTCATAAATTCAATCGAAAGGTATCTGTATCAGGAAGAAGTATGGTGAATGTGGTAAACGTGGCTATGGAGTTGGGATATTTAAAAGTTGCAAATGATATATTAATTGATATAAATGATATTAATAAATACCCAGACCATGAAATTGTAGTTATAACTACAGGAAGTCAAGGAGAACCTATGTCAGCGCTATCACGAATGGCTTCATCTGAGCATAGGAAATTAGAGATACATCCAGGTGATTTAGTAATATTGTCAGCTACACCGATTCCAGGAAATGAAAAAACTGTAGCTAGAGTTGTAAATCAATTATTTGAAAAGGGTGCCAATGTAATATATGAAGCCTTAGCAGATGTGCATGTATCTGGTCACGCATGTCAAGAAGAATTAAAAATGATGCATGCTTTAACAAAACCTAAATTTTTTATACCAGTTCATGGGGAGTATAGACACTTAAGACAACATGGGAAACTGGCTGAAAGCCTTGGAATGCCAAAAGAAAATATCTTTACTATAGAAACTGGCCAAGTTGTGGAAATTTCAAAGGACCATGCTAGAGTTGCGGGCAGTGTACCTGCTGGAAAGATACTAGTAGATGGACTTGGTGTTGGAGATGTGGGAAATATAGTATTAAGAGATAGAAAGCATTTGTCAGAAGATGGGTTAATGGTAGTTGTAGTTACTATAACGAAAGAAAATGGACATGTAGTATCAGGACCTGATATTATTTCAAGAGGATTCGTATATGTTAGAGAATCAGAAGTGCTTATGGAAGAAGCTAGAAAAGTGGTTAAAAATGCATTACAAGTATGTGAGAGTAATGGAATAAGAGAATGGGCCGTATTAAAATCATCTATAAAGGATAGTTTAAGAGGTTTCTTATATGAAAAAACAAAGAGAAGTCCAATGATATTACCTATTATTATGGAAGTATAATAGACATATACAAGATTATAGGTGAAGGAATAAAAATAAAGGAATAGTATTTCACAATATTAAAAAAACTATTAAAGAGAACTCTTTAATAGTTTTTTTACTTAATTAAGATAAAATATTGTAAATAGATGTAGATAAATGTATAATAGATTAGATAGGATTTAAGCCTTTGGAGGAATTAAAATGAAAAACAAGAAAAAATTTTTCGCTGTAGGAATAGTAATATGCGTTCTATTTATCTTAATTACATACTACAAAATTCAAATAGGACCAGTAAATCCTAATGATAATAAGAAGATACTAGTTACTATTCCTAAAGGTGTATCAACATCTCAAATTGGGAACATACTAAAAGATAAAGAATTAATTAACAATACTACTACTTTTAGAATATTAAATAAGCTATCAAAGACTAACGGCAAATTAAAAGCGGGAAACTATATATTATCTAAAAGTATGAGTGCAAAAAAAATTGTTGACGAAATGGTGTTAGGAAATGTAGTAGAAAATACTATTAAATTTACAATACCAGAAGGATTTGAATTAAGGCAAATTGCAGATAGACTTGCAAGCATGAACTTAATTGATAAAGACAAATTTTATAAACTGGTTAATGAGGGGAATTTTGAATATGAATTTTTAAATGATATTCCTAAGGGAGAAAATCGTCTAGAAGGATTCTTATTTCCAGATACCTATGAAATACATGAAGGTGCTAGTGAAAATGAAATTATAATGAAAATGCTGGACAGGTTTAATGATGTTTTTTATGAAGCATATAAAAATAAAAGTATAGATAGGGATATGACAATTAAAGAAATAGTTACACTAGCTTCTGTTATTGAAAGAGAAGCTAAGTATGATAAAGAAAGACCCATAGTTGCAAGTGTATTTTATAATAGAATAGATAAAAATATGAAATTACAATCATGTGCTACAGTACAATATATTTTAAAAGATAGAAAACCTAAACTATCTATAAAAGATACTCAAATCGATTCTAAATATAACACATATCTTTATGCAGGGTTACCAGAAGGTCCAATAGCTTCACCTGGAAAGGCATCTATTAATGCTGCTCTAAATCCTGCCGACACACAATACTTATATTTTGTAGTGGGAAAAAATGGGCAACACTATTTCAACAAAAGCTATAAGGAACATTTAACGGATAAAAATAGAAGCTAACATGAAAACTAATACGTTAACGTATTAGTTTTTATAAAGTGCAAGGAGGATTAGTATATTTTGAGTAATATAGTTAATGAAGTAGTAGAAGAATATATAAGGAATAATATAAAAAGATATGATGGGATTTTAAAAGAAATGGAAAGCTATGCAGAAGAAAACCATGTGCCTATTGTACAACCAGAAGTGGCTAAGTTCTTAGAAGTCCTTGTAAAAATGCATAAGCCTAAAAGGATATTGGAAGTTGGAACAGCTATTGGATATTCTTCAATAATATTATGTAAGGATGATGATAACAGGCAAATAGTTACCATAGAAAGACGTCCAGATCGAGTGGTTGAGGCTACTAATTATATAGATAAGGCAGGCTTGAAAGACAGAATAAGAATCATAGAGGGTAGTGCAGAGGAAGTTTTAGAACATGTAGATGGACAATTTGATATGATTTTCTTAGATGCGGCTAAAGGCCAATATATGAATTTTTTAGAATTGAGTATAGATAAATTAAAATTTGGTGGAGTGCTAATTTCTGATAATGTATTATACAAGGGAATGATAGCTGCTGATGAATACGTAGTGAGAAGAAAAAAGACTATAGTAAAGAGAATGAGAACTTATATTGATTACATCAATAAAAAAGATGAATTGACCACATGCGTAATACCAATTGGTGATGGTGTTGCCATAAGTTATAAAGGCTAGGAGGAAAATTTATGAAAAAAGTAGAATTGTTAGCTCCAGCAGGTGATTTAGAAAGATTAAAAATGGCAATTGTATATGGAGCAGATGCAGTTTATATAGGAGGACAAATATTTGGATTAAGAGCTAGTGCAAAGAATTTTTCACTAGAAGACATGAAAACAGGAATTGAATTTGCCCATGAAAGAGGGAAAAAAGTATATGTTACTTTAAATATTATTCCCCATAATGATGATCTTAATGAACTGCCGCACTATTTAACTAAATTAGAAGAAATAGGTGCAGATGCAGTAATATTATCAGACCCAGGTACTTTAATGTACGTAAAGGAGTATATTCCTAATATGGAGGTTCACTTAAGTACTCAAGCTAATAATACTAATTATATGAGTGCTAACTTCTGGCATAAGCAAGGAATACAAAGGGTAGTTTTAGCTAGAGAATTATCATTAAAGGAAATAAAAGAAATTAGAGAAAAGACAGATGAGGACTTAGAGTTTGAAGCCTTTATTCATGGTGCCATGTGTATTTCTTATTCTGGAAGATGCCTACTTAGTAATTATATGTCAAATCGAGATGCTAATAAGGGCGATTGCGCTCAGTCCTGTAGATGGAATTATTATTTAGTAGAAGAGAAAAGACCAGGAGAATATTATAAGGTGGAAGAAGATGAAAAGGGAACATACTTTTTCAACTCTAAGGACCTATGCATGATAGAGCATATAGATAAAGTAATAGAGTCTGGTATATACAGTTTGAAAATTGAGGGCAGAATGAAAAGTGCCTATTATGTAGCTAATATAGTTTCCGTATATAGGGAAGCTATAGACACATATTATAGAGATAAAGAGAATTTTAAGTTTAATCCAAAATGGCTAGATGAAATTAAAAAGGCTAGTCATAGAGAATTCAGTTCAGGCTTTTACTTTGAGAAACCAGGTCATACGGAACAACATTATGGAAGTAGTTCCTATGTGCGTGATTATGATTTTATAGGTGTTGTCCTAGATTATGATTCTGAGACTAAGCTTGCCACAGTAGAACAGCGAAATAGGATTTTTAAAGGAGAAGAAATAGAGATAATGGGTCCTAAAGTAGGAAATTCTAATCAAACTATTGAAGTAATGTTAAATGACAAGAATGAGGAAATTGAAGTGGCACCTCATGCAAAACAAATTATAAAGATCAAGGTAGATAAACCAGTGGAAAAATATTATATACTTAGAAGACCTAGAAAGGATGATTAAATTGAGTAGACCCATATTAATAGGAATTACAGGAGGGACAGGATCAGGGAAAAGTACAGTTGCAAAGGCTATATTTGAAAGTCTTCCTCAAACAAATATATCAATAATAGAACAAGATTCATATTATAAGGATCAGACTCATCTATCTATGGAGGAAAGAATTAAAACTAATTATGATCATCCTTTAGCTTTTGATTCTGATCTATTAAACAAACATTTAATCGATTTACTTAATAACAAGGCTATAGAAAAGCCTATATATAATTTTTCAAAGCATACTAGAGAAACTAAAACTGTTACTGTACATCCTAAGGACATTATTATTTTAGAGGGAATTATGATTCTAGAAGATGAGAAATTGAGAAACCTTATGGATATTAAAATATTTGTAGATACAGATGCGGACGTGAGAATAGTTAGAAGAATAACAAGAGATATAAATGAAAGAGGTAGAAAATTAGAATCGGTGATTAGACAGTATTTGGATACTGTAAAACCAGCTCACCTTCAATTTATAGAGCCGACTAAAAGATATGCTGATATTATTATTCCAGAAGGTGGATACAATAAAGTAGCTATAGATATTATGGTATCAAAAGTAAAATCTATAATTTACGAGAAGCAAAATGGTGAAGAATATAAAATAAAATAGAGTATAGCCCCTCCTTTATATGGATAGAATTAAAATGTGTCATATGAAGGAGGGGTTTTTATATGGGTAGAAGAGAAAATAAAAAAAAGAAAGAATATAATAGGGTTAAAATAATTGCTACATTGTTTAGCTTCATAATGATGGTATTAATTATAAGATTATTTTATATACAAGTAATAATAGGCAAAACCTATGAATCCTCAGCTACCAATCAAAGGACTAAGGAAATTCCCATAGGAATTAAAAGAGGTACCATATATGATACTAATATGATTCCTCTAACTAACAGGGTGAGAAGCCAGCATATGATCATATATCCTGAAATTTTTTTACCTAGTAAAGATAATCTTACTAAAATTGAAGAAATTACTGGTGTGAACATAAAAAATAAATTAACCTTAAAAAGAATACTAGATTTAAAGGTAAAGGATTATAATACAGATATAATTAATAGTTTAGAAAGAGAAAAGGGATTATTCATTGTAGCCTACGAAGAAAGGTATGAAGCAAATCAAATAGGGGCACATTTAATAGGATATATAAATATGGCAGATAATAAGGGGCAATATGGATTAGAGAGGAAATATAATGATATTTTAACACAAGGTCAAGATAAAAAAATAGAAGTAGTAGTAGATGCACAAAAGCGAAGAATATTAGGTATTGAAAAATCAAAAAAGCTAAATAATAATGATGGAAAAGATATTATAACTACTATAGATAAAAAAATCCAAACTATTGTAGAAGAAAAACTAGACAATAAATATAAGAATGGTAGTGTAGTGGTTCTAGATACTAAGACAGGAAATGTATTAGCCCTGGCCAGTAGACCTAATTTTAATCCACTAGATATAGCTTCATATTTGGGAAAAAAGGATAAAGAATTTTATAATAGGGCTATACAGGTGTCCTATCCTCCTGGGTCTATCTTTAAGATTGTAGTGGCGGCAGCAGCACTAGAAACTGGTGTAGATATGGATAAAGCTTTTTTGTGTGATGGATATGAAGAAATAGATGACATTGTTATTAAGTGTCATAGCTATAAAACGGGAGGCCATGGGGAGATAAATATGGAAGAAGCTTTTAGTAAATCTTGTAATTCATATTTTATAAAATTAGGACAAGAAATAGGTGGAGAAAATATATTGAATATGGCAAGAAAATTAGGCTTTGGAAGAAAAACAGAAATAGGATTAGAAGAAGAAAGTGAAGGTCTCCTTCCAAATATTAATTATATTAAGGGGTCTGGTATAGGTAATATTTCAATAGGCCAAGGGCCCCTTGAAAGTACTTTAATCCAGATTGCAAAGATGACCAATATAGTAGCAAATGATGGAATTGATAGGGGCGTGTATGTATTAAAGGGAATTGTTGGTGAAAATAATAGTAAAATAATAGAAAAACCCCCTAGTAATGCTGTAATAGATAAATCTATAGCAGAAAAGTTGAAGAAAATGATGAAAAAGGTAGTAGTGGATGGTACTGCAAAAAATATATATGACAAAGATATAAGTTTCGGAGGGAAAACTGGTTCTGCACAATCTACCGCAAATGGACAGTATGTTGTACATGCGTGGTTTACAGGATTCTATCCCTACGATAATCCAAGATATGTTATAAGTATATGCATAGAAAATGGAGGGTCTGGAGGTCAAGTGGCTGCACCACTATTTAAAGATATATTAGATGAGATAGAAAAAACACATTAAAAGTAAAATATTCATTAAAGACATGCACAAAATCTTATTTTTCTACATATAATTTAAAAGTGATGGGTTTTAGGAGGTGTGCAAAGGTATGTTGAGTTTATTTACTACTTTATCTATTGTTATGATTAAACCACTATATATGCTTGTGTCATACGTATCAAGCAATAGTTCTTTTCCTACTCCGCTTACTCCGGAAGAAGAAAATAAATATTTGCAAAAGTATGAACAAGGAGACGAAGAGGCAAAAAATATTTTAGTGGAAAGGAACTTAAGATTGGTTGCACACATTGTGAAAAAATACCACAATACGGGACGCGAAATGGATGACTTGATTTCTATTGGGACTATTGGTTTAATAAAAGCCATAACTTCCTTTGATAGGAATAAGGGTACTAGGTTGGCTACTTATGCTGCCAGATGTATAGAAAATGCTATATTTGTTTAATGGAAACATAAAAATTGTCTTATAGATTATAAAAAGGATTGTTAATTTTATTAACAATCCTTTTTATATGAATTATTTTTTATATTAGATCCCATAAAAATCACTTCTACAATATTCCCATCCCAGATGATTTTTTCTATTAAACTATTAATTAAACTAATTTTTTCCACATTACTTAATAAGTCTATTAATTTATGGAAATTACCTATTGTATCAGCTAAATCATCAAGATTAAATTTATCTGATTGGGCAGTGAATTTATCGTACATAATTTTATATTTACCTTCTAATTTATTTAGATCTTCTTCTAAAGTTCTTATTTCTTTAAAAATGTATTTTCGAATAGATTCTTCTTCAGAGTAGGATATGGACTGGACTAATTGTTGTATTTGAAATTCCTTTTTTTTAATAATATTTTTAAGTAAAATTAAATCAGAATTTTTTTTTGTCCTAGTAAAAGTAAAATCACTTTTACATAAGGCTTCAATAAAAATTGGATTTTTTTGAAAGGAGACTTTTAAATTTTCTAATAAAGTTTTATCAAGTTCATTACCTTGAATATTTTTTATGGAACAATGGGATTTTTTACTTTTAATTTTATTTTCACATATATAATAAAAACTTTTTAATCCATTCTTGTTAGTTCTACCAATTTTGGGTCTCATACGGGCACCGCAATTTTTGCAATATAAGATTCCAGATAAAAGAGCTTGTGATGACTTTCTTCGTCTAAAGGATTTGAAGCTGTTTTGGGATAGTATATTTTGTACAGTAATCCATTTTTCACTAGGAATAACTCCCTTGTGGGAGCCTATGGTTATTATCCATTCTGATGGAGTCCGCAGCTTATTGGAAATATTTTTCTTTTGAATAGTCTTATTATAGGCCATAATACCGTGTTTACCGTTAAATAGATTTTTATGTCCATAAATGGAATAATTATTTGTAATAAAATAATTATAAATATTTAAATCAGCCACGGCGTAAACTGGATTAGTTAATATATTACGTAAAGTGATGGGAGAAAAATTAATGTTATTTTTACTTTTTATATTTTTTTCCATACAATAGTTTTCTAATTGAGTTAGAGATTTTAAGTCTAAAAATTTGTTGAAAATTAACCCTATAGTACGTATTTCATCTGGAATAGATTCTAGATTATAGATTTTCTTTATTTTTTTCTTTTCATCCTCTACTTTTATGCATGTAGATTTAAATCCAGTAGGACATATTCCACCTAACCAATGGCCATCTTTAGCCAATTGAAGCATATTATCTCTTATACGTTCACCTATAGTTTCCCTTTCTAACTGAGCAAAAACACTAGCTATATACATCATTGCACGTCCCATAGGGGTGGATGTGTCAAAATGTTCTTTAATGGATATAAATGAAATATTATAATTGTTTAATTCTTCAATAAGAAATGAAAAGTCAGCTACATTCCTGCTAATCCGATCTAGCCTATAACATATTAGCATATTGAATGATTTAAATTTGGCATCCAACAACATTTTTTTAAATTCAGGTCTATCCATAGAACCTCCTGAAAATCCTTCATCCTCATATACTATAAAATCCTCATTTGATAAATTGAAAGTTTTCATAGCATATTCTTTACAAAGCTGTATTTGATTTTCTATAGAATCACCTACACCTGTGAATTTAGACTTCCTTGAATATATGGCACACTTCATAACATCACCTTTAATATAAATATTAAGTAATATATAAAATTATTATGATTTTACATAATTATTACAAGCCATATTGAATAAATTTAATTAAAAGGGAAATATATCTTCGTAAGGAGGAGGAAGATTGATTGTGAAAATAAATATGCCAAAGGGGAAGGATGGAATAGATATATTAGAAAGACATATAATTACTACTCATGGCAGGATAGTTAGAAATTATATAGATGAATTGGAAATTACTGAAGATAACAAGGAAATCCTATGTAAAAAATTGAGAGATAATAAAAATACGGAAATGTAAAACAAAATTACCTTATAAGAATATATTAAGATAAAACATGAGATTCCATTAATCCTTTTAAAAAGGGAACAAACATTATGAAAAAAAGTATTTTTATTATTATAAAAATTGGTATAAAAAATATAAGTCATGCATACAATGGTACTAGCTATCTATTAATTAGGGAGGGAAAATTATTATGGACAAGTACATTGTAGAAATTACTAATGGAGTAATAGAAATGAGTTTAAATACAGGTATGGCTGCTTCGGATTTAATAATGCAAGCAAAGGAGTTAGTTGAAGATAGGAAGAATGAAGAAAATTAAATAAAAAAGTTTAGGGCATATTTTTCTTTACTTATTACTTTTTTAAAAGTAATATATTATATATATTATTTTTAAAAAAGGAGGAAAAATATGTTTTTTTATTTTAGAAATAAAAATAAAAAAATAAGTTATCTTAGAAAAAACATGTCATACACTGCAAAAGAATTGGCATTAAAGTTAAAGGTTGATGATTCTATAATATTTAAAATAGATAACTTAAAGTTAAAGGAAGTTGATAAAGGATTGAGGGAAAAATTAATTCCTGTTTTTAGAGGTGATATGTACGATAACATCCCCTGGTAATCTTCATTAAGTAGCATTAAGTTTAGTATTCCTAATGAAATATTAATGACAATAAGATCTGGTAAAAAAACTAAGAGTGAAGTATCACTACAAGATCCTATAGGAATTGATAAAGAAGGCAACGAATTATCATTAACTACTTATCAAAATTAAAGAGGTGATTTTTTATTAATAGAAGAACCATAAAAGATGTTCTCCACTTAGCTCTACCAGCTGTAGGAGAAATGATTTTATATATGTTAATATGGATATGTGATACTATGATGGTAGGTAAATATGGTGGTAAACTTACTGTAACGGCAGTTGGACTCAGTGCACAAATAATATATACCGTTATAGGAATTTTTGTGGCAAATGGCATAAGTGTTGGGGTAACATCTTTAGTAGCTAGAAGTGTAGGGGCTAAGAACTACAAAAAAGCTCAGGAATATGCATCTGTAAGTTTACATATAACTTTATTTTTAAGTATTATAATATCTACAGTATTTTTTACTTTTGCAAAAGAGATTCTATCAATAGCAGGAGCAGATAGGGAAGTTATAATTTTAGGGACAAGCTACATTAAAATATGTTCTGTACAAATATTCTTCAATATGATGAGAAATAGTTTGAATGGAGCTTTAAGAGGACAAGGAGATACTAAAACACCTCTATATTCGTCTATTATATTAAATATTATAAATATTGGATTAGATTGGATTTTAATTTTTGGAAGATATGGATTCCCAGAAATGGGAGTAAATGGTGCAGCCATGGCCACTTCCATAGCTAGTGTAAGTGCATATATATATACTTTGATACATATTAGAAATAAAGAATGTATAAAGCCTAAAATCAATTCAATCTTTAAGATGAATTTAAAAAGAGCTAAAGAGTTGATGAAATTATCAATTCCTGCTAGTCTACAAGAGGCAAGTTTTAGCATTGCTAGATTAATAAATACTTTTATGATAATGATTTTAGGAAATGTGGCATTTTCAGCTAATGAAATTACAGTGAGCATAGAATCACTATCTTTCATGCCTGGCTGGGGTTTTGCAGTGGCATCTACTACTTTAGTAGGTCAAAAAATAGGTGAGAATAGATATGACAAAGCAAAGGAATATGCTCATACATCTATAATATTAAGTGCTGGTGTAATGGGAATATGTTCCTGCATATTTATTCTATTTCCAAGCAATCTCATACAGATGTTTATTAAAAGTTCAGAAACGGAAGTTATAAGATTAGGAACCATATGTTTAATGATTGCTTCAATTGAACAAATTCCAATGGCCATATCAATGACAACTGAAGGTGTTTTAAAGGGAATAGGAGATACTAAGAATCCTTTTATAGTGGCTTTAGCCACTAATTGGTTAATAAGATTACCCTTAATGTATTATTTTATAGTCATAAAGAAGAGTTCAGTAACATATGTTTGGTGGATAACATCTATTCAGTGGATACTTCAGGGAAGTATAATATATGTCATATATAGGTATAAATTTAAAAAGATGCTAGAAAAATCCCAATAGATATGTCTAGCATCTTAACTTAGGATATATTTTCAAAGTGAGATTCTTCTTACTAGGTTTGTAGTAGGTGACTTTATACAAAAGACTCTTAATAAATCTATTTTGTTCTTCTATATTGTTGGATAGAAAATAATGGTCCATTAAGTCTCGATTAATGGACAAATTCCTTTTTAAATCCTCTTTTAATCCAAGAGACTCTTGCAGGTGTATTTTGTTTTTGTAAATCAGATTATTAATATGAAGTTCTTTATTTTTTAAGAAAGACACTCTTTCTTCATATAACTGTTTATCATATATTTTTCTTTCAAAATAATTGTAAACTTGAGTCTTTTGTAAATATAATTCCCTTAATTGACGTTCATTGTAATTGATTGAATTATTATAAAAGGAAATAGAAGAATTTAGGTCATCTAATAAATCCTTTTCCATATGAATGGTTATAGGGTAATTTGAAAAATATTTTCTCAAATTGCAAATTAAAGAGGTTTCTATTAGGGAAAATTTACTACTTTTATTGCCACATTTACTAGTACATATTAGTTGAGGTTCTCTGTTTTTATATGGCCTTAGAATCATTTTTTTATTACATATTTCACAAAATATTACCCCTGCTAGGGGGTTTTTTAATTGTCTTTTTCCTGGAACTGGAGAATTTCTTCTGCTACTTAGTATGGACTGAGCCTTTTCATATGTTTCTTTTGTGATTAAGGCCTCATGTTTTCCATCAACAACCATCCAATTACTTTTATTCTGAGAAACAATATGTTTATTTCCAAGGGAGTCTTTGTAAGTTCGTGTTTTTTTCCAAGTTATTTTCCCTGTATATATGGGATTTTTCAATATATTTAATATGGAATAGTTATTCCAAGGTTTATTAGTATGAGTTGTGTAACCTGAATCATTTAATCGGTGAGCTATTTTACTAGAACCTATAGACTCTGTAGTATACCAGTGAAATATTTTTTTTACAATTAAGGATTCACTATCTTTAGGTATTAAAAATCTTTCATTATGCTCTTCTTTTATTAAATATCCAAAGGGTGGATTTGGAGAAATATAATTCCCCTCTTCAATAGATCGAATTCGACCTCGTTGTAATCGCCTAGTGATTATTTTTAACTCTTTTCTTGCCATAAAGGCTTCAAATTCACTATATTCTTCATCAAATTCATTATTTAGATCATAAATTTTTCTTGGTGTTATTATCTTAGTATGGGATTTTTTAAATGTATCTAGTATTAGACCTTGTTCCCTCATATTGCCTCTTCCTAAGCGATCAATGTCCATACATAGTACTCCATAATAATTTTTGTTGTCCACTTCTTTTAGGAGAGATAACATTTCAGGTCTACTTATCAAACTATCTCCAGACACAATTTCCCTTTTTATGGATGTTACTATGTAATTCCTTTTATCAGCTAGATCTAGTAAGGTATCTTCGTGTTTTCTTAAGGCTTCAGTTGAAAGATCTTGTTCTAAATTTTCATCTCCTCTTGATTTTCTTAAATAGATACATACTTTTTTCAATATAATCACCTATGAAAGTTTAGTTATTAGAGTATATTTACTAGACAATGAATTTATTATTAACTATTAAAAATTTTATTATTAAAATGAGTGTCCACGCATATTAAGTATTAAGGGGATGATAAGAAGATGGGAGAAGAGATAAATATAATAATAGTAAAGCCCACATTAAATAGTGATTATATGGAAGAAAAAATTGAAGAAGAAATTAAAAAAAGTATTATATCAATTTTAAAAAAAGAAATCATTAGTAAAAAATAAATGATAAAATTTGTTAGCACATAGACAGGCTAAGTAATATTATATAGCAGGGGTGGGAAAATGCTAGAGAAAATAAATAAAAAGTTTGTCTATGGACTAATAGTTATATTGGCTGCTGTAACTGCATTTGGTACAAGCTTTTTTTATAAAAGTATTAGTGAAGAACAAATATTAGACACTACTACTAAAACTTTATATACAATTGGCAAAGATCAAGAAAATAGGATTTTAGAATTTTATGATAATGTTCTTTATAATTTAAATTTAATTGCACAAGGCTATTCCATATCAGGGATGAAATGTGACAATGTGAATAGAATTATAGAATATATTAATTTTAAAAATAGAGACATTTTTATTGATATATACGTTATAGATAACGATTTAAATTTAATATATGGTAACAATTATGCACAAGAAAACTTTGAGGATAACGAGTGTATAAAACGTGCTTTAGATGGAGAATTGACCTTTGGACAAATATTAAAAATAAAGAATACCATATATACGGATGTGGCAATTCCAGTATATAGGGACAAGAAAGCCATTGGTGCCATATATGCTAAGGTGGATTTAACATATTTGAATGATATAATGGCAAATTCTAAATTAATAGGAGAAGATGCAGAGAGTTTTATGTTGGATAATGAAGGCATATTTGTTACTGAGTCAAGATTTATTCCTAATGCTGTAGGAAAGCAGAGTGCAAATATTGGAAAAATAAAATCCTCAATAGATTATTCTAATAAGATACCTTATAAAAATTATAGGGATGAAGAAGTATATGGTATATATTTTACTATTCCTTATAATGAATTAACTTTAGTATTAGAGCATAGTAATTTAAACATGAATGAGAAACACAAGGAACAAATAGAAAAAATAGGTCAATTGGCAGCCTTAATAGAAGTGTTGGTTTTAGCAATTAGTAAGGTTGTTTATGAAAAACTATACAAAAATGAATGAAAATATAAGAAGTAGCTTTTAGACTAAAAGGGTTCTCAAAAAGAGAACCCTTTTAATTTAGTTCTTTTGATTTATAAGTACATTATCTTTAAAAGTAATGCTAAGAATACAAAAGAAAACATGGAAAGTTTGAAATTTTTATGTTTCATTTTTTTCCTCCTAAAAAATAATAGTTTAAATCTATTAATATGTAAATATTAACAATATTATTCTTGAAATTTAAATAAAAATTTCACAATGTATTATAATTTTTTATAACTTGTTAATGATTATGAAATATCATTAATAGATATTCTTGGCACAGAGACAGATGAAGTTTTAGACGAGGTGGAATTAAAGATACAAGTGAAAAAATTATATGAAAAAATGAAATGTGTTTTAAAGGCAAGAGAAAGGACTGTAATACAATTGAGGTATGGATTAGCTAATGGAGGTAGCAAAACTCAGAGGGAAATTGCAAAACTATTAGGAATTTCTAGATCATATGTGTCAAGAATCGAGAAAAGAGCCATAAAAAAGTTAGGGAAGGCCTTTAATAGCAGTTGTAAAAAACAAAGTAAAGAGAAATAAATATTTTTTGAAGATGTTACATAACATTGTAACATCTTTTTTAATGTTACTAAAAGATTTTTTACAGTACACAGGAATTTAGGTATATTATATATAACTTATTAAGAATAGTAATATTACGATTTTATTCCGAGTAGATATAAAGGAGGATTACATGAAAAAAATAATCAGCATAATAATAATTAACATCATAATCATAAGTAACCCTTTTACAGTATATTCCTTTGACGAAAGTGCCCTTATAAAAGAATTTAAAAAGAAATTTGAAAAAAATAAAGAAATAGATATCGTGGCTGTAGGAGATATAATGGTCCATGGTCCTCAATTAAGAGCTCAATATGACTTGAAAAATAAGTTATATTCTTTCGAAGATAATTTTAAATATATAAAGAAATATATTGAAAGAGCAGATATAGCTTTATGTAATTTAGAAACGACCTTATTAGGATATGAGCCTTATACTAGCTACCCTAAATTTAATTCTCCAGATAATCTTGTAGATGCCCTTAAAAATAGTGGTTTTGATATAATATCAACTGCTAATAATCATTCCTTTGACACGAAGGCCATAGGCATGTTTAGAACGGTAGATGTACTTTTAAATAAGGGGTTAGATGTAATTGGTACTAGGAATGATAATTATAACAAGGACTATATAATAAAAGAAGTTAAGGGAGTAAAAGTGGCTTTTACATCATTTACCTATGAGACTAAAAAATATGGAAAAAATAAAACTATAAATGGAATTGTATTACCTAAAAAATACGAGACATACATTAATACTTTTAGTTATTATAACCTTGAAAATGATTTGAAGAAAATGGAGAAAATAATTAAAAAAATGAAAAAAGAAAAGGTGGATTTAATAATTTTCTTTTTTCATTGGGGAAATGAGTATCATAATCAACCCAATGAGCATCAAAAGTTAATTGCTAAAAAACTATCCTCATATGGAGTAGATATTATTTTAGGAAGTCATCCTCATGTAATCCAACCCATAACTATAATTAAAAATGAATTTGGAAAAGAAACTGCAGTAGTATATTCAATGGGAAATTTTCTATCTAATCAAAGGTATGAGAATGTAAAAAATAGGTCTGCAGAAGATGGAATAGTAGTTGATTTTAAAATTATAAAAAGTTACAAAGGGGAAGTCTCTATAAAGAAAATATCATATATTCCCACCTGGGTATATAAAAGGTATATTAATGGAAAAAGGGATTATAAAATTTTACCATTAATCCATAATAATAATGAATTGAAAAAATTAGTAGGTGAAGAAGCTAATTTGAATAGAGCTTTAAACTCAAGAAAAAATACTACTAATTTAATAGAATATAATAAAGGGATAGGCCAGATTAAAGTGTATAATCCATTGGAGGATATAGATGATAAGCAGTAAAATAGGAAAACTCTTAATAAATGAAGGACTTATAGATGAAAAACAATTAAAAGAAGCTTTAGATAGTCAAAAGATTACTAATGAAAAACTAGGAAGCATATTAATAAAAAAGGACTATGTGGGAGAGAAAGAGTTCTATATTACTTTAAGTAAACAACTAAAAATTCCTTTTATAGAGTTGGATAGTTGCCATATAGAGAGTCATGTTATAGAAATACTTAATAAGAAATTTGTTACTAAAAATCTAGTAATGCCTTTTTATAAGGGAGATACGTTTTTAAAAGTATTAATGGAAGACCCCTTAGATATAAATTTATTAGATTTTATGAAAAATACTACAGGGTTAGATATTGATGTGTACATTGGAACTAAAAGTCATATATTATGCCAAATTGAAAAATATTACGATACATCATTCAAAGAAGAATTGATTCATGAGTTGGAAAAAAGAAATAAGGGAGAAGAAAGTTTTAGTACAATTCATATTAATGGAACTTCAATAGGTACCTTTTTTAATTTTTTAGTTAAAAAAGCTGTTCAGATGAAAAGTAGTGATATTCATATAGAGCCTAAAAAGCGTAATTTTATAATAAGGTTTAGGATAAATGGAGAATTAAAAAGAGTAGAAAATCTTCCGAAATCCGTTTATGATGCTTTAATTCAACATATAAAATATATGTGTCAGTTAGACTTAGCAGAAAAGAGAGTTCCGCAGGATGGAAGATATGAAATAAATACAGGCGGTAATAATATTGATATAAGAATATCCACTATCCCTACTGTATATGGAGAAAAGGTAGTCTTTAGATTATTAAATAGAGATGAATTTATTAAGACGAAGGAAGAGTTGGGATTAGACAAAAAAAGTCTATTAGTATATAAAAATATGATAAAAAGAAATTCAGGTATAATTTTAATCTCTGGTCCTACTGGAAGTGGTAAAACAACTACATTATATAGCATTATAAAGGAGTTAGATTTTAAAAATAAAAATATTACTACTATTGAAGATCCAGTAGAGTACAAAATAGAACATATAAATCAAATGGAAGTAAATGATAAAATAGGCATGACCTTTGAATCGGGTTTAAAGGCCCTATTAAGGCAAGATCCAGATGTAATAATGATTGGTGAAATTAGAAATAGGGATACGGCTAAAATTGCTTTTAAGGCGTCCATAACAGGACATTTAGTATTAAGTACTATACATACAAAGAATACCTTTTCAACAATTTTAAGATTAAAGGACATGGGAGTTGATTCTTACTTAATAGCCAATGGTTTAATAGGTGTGATAGCTCAAAGACTAGTGAAGGAAATATGCCCTAAATGTAGGATAACTTATAAGAATAAGAGTTTTTTAGTAGGTAGTATTAAAAAGCTGTACAAAGGAATGGGATGTGACTATTGTAATAATACTGGTTATAAGGGGAGAAGAGGAGTATATGAAATTATGCCAATTGATAACAATATGAAAAAATTAATAAACGGGAAATTTTCCTT
This sequence comes from Anaeromicrobium sediminis, assembly GCF_002270055.1. Taxonomy (NCBI): domain Bacteria; kingdom Bacillati; phylum Bacillota; class Clostridia; order Peptostreptococcales; family Thermotaleaceae; genus Anaeromicrobium; species Anaeromicrobium sediminis. The sequence goes on from NZ_NIBG01000001.1 coordinate 103,386, forward strand.
AGATAAGATAAAGAATTATGCGGTGGAAAATGGTATGAGAACTTTAGAAAAGACAGGGCTAAATCTATTACAAAAGGGGATTATTACATTAGATGATTTTATGAGTTTATATTACTCTATAAAATAAGAGGTGTTAACTTGATTAAATATTTATACAAAGCCATAGACGAAGAGGGAAATGAAGTAAAAGGAGATTATTTGGCAGAAAAGGAAGATGATGTGATTTCACATATACATGATAAATCCCTATATCCAATAAAAATACGCAAAAGCTATGAAATGAACATGGATATAATAAAATCACTTTCCTATAAAGATACAATAGTATTTTGTAGGATGATGGGAACATTATTGATGGCAGATATTTCCTTCAGAGAAAGTATTAAAATATTATCCTTCCAAATTAAAAGCATAAAGTTAAGGGATGCTATAAAAACTATTTCTATAGGAATTGAAGAAGGTAAAAGCATTGGAGATAGTATGAAGAATTGTAAAGGAGCTTTTAATAATTTTTTTATAGGAATGGTAAAAATTGCTGAGGATACAGGTACACTCAATATTTTAATGTGTAAAATGGCAAATTTTTATGAGCGAAGAGAAAGCATTAAGAACAAAATTATAAATGCTATAATGTATCCAGTGATTTTGTCCTTTGCATCTATAGGCATATTATTTTTCATATTCAATTTTGTCATACCAAGTATGAGTGGCATATTTAAAACTATGGATATGAACTTGCCTTACTCTACTAAACTTATTTTTAAAATAAGTGAATACAAGGTAGAAATTTTAATTGGTATTATCATTAATGGAATTTTGTTGAGTATATTTTTTCTATGTTTATATAGCAACAAAAAATATTTTATAGATAAAGCAAAAGTTAAAATACCAATTATTAAAAATATTATAATATTAAACCTAGTGTGTAATTTTTGTAGTAGTATGAGTTTAATGCTAAATTGCGATGTTCCTATTAAGAAAGCTTTAAATAATTTTATAGGTACTATTGATAATATACATATTAAAAATGAATTTAAAAATGTGTTGTATGAAATCCAAAGTGGAAATAGTCTTTACAATTCATTGGAAAGTACAGGTCTATTTCCAGAGACTTTAATATTAATGGTTCGAATTGGAGAAGAATCATCTAAATTAAATTTTTTACTAGAAAAGGGTGAAGAAATTTACTATAGCGAGTTAGAAAATTTATTGAAAAAACTAACCATAATGATGGAACCTGTGTTTTTATCCATAATAGGAGTGGTAATAGGAACTATAGTTATATCTGTAGTAACACCTATATTTGGCATGATGGACACGGTCAATTTTATGTAGAGTATGTTTAAAATAAAGTCACTTATAGTGACTTTATTTTTTTATGTTAAAAGTTATAAAAAATGGAATAATTACAAATAATACTCCTAGAATTTGTAAAAAAAGAAAAAGGAGGAAGAAATAATGGAAAATAATAAAAAAAAGAATAAAGGATTTACCCTAATTGAAATCTTAGGAGTATTAGCTATATTAGCCATATTAGTGGCCATGGTGGTACCTAAAATAGGAGGTTTTACCAATCAAGCTAAAAAGAGTGTAGATACAGTGGCACAAAATACTATTCAAAAGGCATTGACCTTTTCTCTATTAAATGACGAGATAAAACTGGCTGATGATAGTACTGAAGGTGTAATAACTATAAAGAAAGGTGGAAGTGTAGAAGTTACAGATTTGACCATTAATGGTGAAGAAGATACAGATGGAGCAAAAGCAACAGTTCTTTTAACAGAATTATTAGGTAAAGATTTTTATCCAAAATCTGATGATTTCGATTCTTTTAAGATTACCATATCTGAAAATGACAATATTAAAGTAGAGCTAATAAAAAAAGATGATACGAAAAGTACTAATAAAGAAGATGAAAAAGACTCTAAGACAGGAGAGTCTACTGATAGTTAAACTATTTAAAGGAGAGTATGAAATTGTTTAGTAAATTATGTATACAGGTACATGAACAAGAGACAAAAATAATTTATGGAAACTATAAAAACAATATGTTTAACATTAAAAAATTTTATACTCTTAATAATTCCTATGATGAATTTAATAGAATTGAGACTATTAAGAGCCTACTAGCAGATGAAAAAATTAAATGTAAGAAAGTATATTTCATACTTAATAATCCTAACCTCATATGCAAAACTATACAAACTCCCATTAAGCAAAAAAGAAATATAGATTCTTTCATGAGATATGAGTGGGAAAAACATATACCTAAGAATAAAGAATATATTACTAGATACAGAATTCTAAAAAGTAGTCATGAAGGAATAAAGGTACTATGGGCAGCCTGCCCAAAGTATATGGTAGAGGAGTATATGGGGTTGTGTTTAGAGCTAAATCTAAGACCTCATGTGTTAGATGTGGCTACAAATTCCATATTGAAAGTCTTTGAAAAAATTAATTTAAAGGAAACCATAGCTTTTATAAGGTTAGAAGAAAATTATTTATACTTAAATATCATAAATGGCAAATATGACCTGATTAGTAAATCTATTAAAATACATGAGTCTAAATCCGTTATAGACATGGTAGGAAGGTTATTTAAGTATTTTGAACAGGAATACAAAAGTCCCGTAGAGAAAATTGCATTTATGGGGGATGTTTCTAATAAGCTAAAAGGATTGAATCTACCTACATTAAGGGAAATAAATCATATGAAAATTTCTAATGGGATTAGCATATTAGATAATGTGGAAATCTTAGGTTCAATTATGAAGTAAAGATTAATTGAAATTAAATATTAGAGTTGTCAGTCATTAGATAAACAGGTAGGTGGACTAATGAAGCAAATAAACTTTTTTAAAGAAGAAAAAAGAAAAAGTACAAAATATACTAATTATATAGTGTTTTTCCTCATATTAAGTATATTTATTTGTGAAGGTTATATTTTAAAGAAAAAATCAGACATAATAAAAACTTTTAACAAAATTGATTATACTAACGCCAGAGGAGTAAAGCGAAATAAAGAATGCATTAAAAAGATTGATGAGGAAATCCAAAATATATGTAGAGCAAAAGGAAAAATTATAGATGAAGATAATATTAATGATTTATTATTGTTAACTATAATTGATATTGTACCTAAAGAAATTTCTTTAGAGGAGTTATCTGTTTCAAAAAATGAAATTTTTTTATATGGAAGGTCATCTTTATTAGGCAGTTTGCAAAACTATAAAAACAGTCTTATAAGTTTAAATGTCTTTGAGAATATTAAAATGGAAACTAGAAAAGTAAAAAAGGGATATGAATTTAATCTATCCTTTAATATAGGAATGAAATAAGAATGATTAAATATATTAAGAAGAAAAAATATTGCCTCTTTATATTTATAATATTGAATTTAATAGTTTTTTCCTATGAAGAGGCAAGTAGGGCAATTACTATAAAAGAGAGAGCCATAAAAGTTGATTCTAATTTTAGTAAAATTAAAGAAAGTCTAAAAAATGCTAATGAATATTTAAGTGAATATGAATCTAAAAAAGCAAAACTAAATAATGAAAAGAAGGATTTTTTCATTAACTTAGAAGAAGATAAGGCTATTACTTTAATAGAAAAATTTTTCAATATGAACAATTTAAATTTAATTAACATAGGTCTAGTGAAAGAGGAAAATATATCTAGCACATTTAACTGTTGGCTTATAAACACGGAATTTTCTGGAACATTTGAAGAGATAATAAATCTGCTTAGTTCCTTAAGAAATTATGAAAAAAATATAATTATAAGTGAAGTGGATTTGAGAAAATTGGAAAAGGGTCTTATTAAGGGGAATATGAACTTGTGCGTATATAATATTGAAGAAAAAAATGCCCTTACCATTATACCTCAGGTCATGTATTTTCCTATTGAAATAAATAATAATCCTTTTAATAGAATTGAAAAAGAGGAGAAAACAATAGATAAAAGCCAGTCTTTACCATATTTTAAATATGGTCCAAATCTTTTAACTAAGGGAAGTACTGTAGAAAGCACATTAACTTTCAACGAAGATTTTGTGAAAATAGATTATAAGTTCTATGGTAATGGGGCTACTAAATTAATTTTGTTTTTTAATAAGGATATTCCAATTACAAAAGAGACTAAAATTTTAAGATGTGAAATAGTTGGAATAGAAGACGAAAATATTTTAGCAGAAATGATTATTAAGGACAACGAGAGAACTATTCATAAAATAATGCCAACAAGAAATGAAGGGGATTATCTATTTGACTTAAATGGAATTGAAACTACGTCAGTAATTCAACGATTAGAGTTTTCAATTAAAACAAAAAAAAATGGCAGTATATATATAAAGTCTATATATATGAGTGAGGAGATATAAAAGTGAAAAAAATCATTTTTATAATTATATCAATATTATTAATTTCTTTTAATATAACATATGCTCAATCCAGTGAAGGAGAGAAAGCAGGGAATAAAATTGGGGCTCAAGCAGGAAAATTCAAAGGGGAAGCCGATTATATTAATGGAAGGAAAAAGGATTGGGAAAAAGCAATTTTAAAAGATTATGAAATAATCAGCGAATGTAATTTACAAAGGGAAACACCAGAATATATATTAAATTTTGTAAAGGGTTATAAAGATGGATTTAAAAAAGAATATAACAAAAACTTTTCATTAAAAAATATAAATACCATTAAAATGAATGTAAACTATATTAAGTTAAAGCCTGATAAACTTACAGGAGAAAGTAAGGATAAAGTATTTAGTATAGACTTTACTAAGAATAGATTTTATAAGGACATATACCTATCTATAAAGAAAAAAACATATAATATACCTGAAAAATACGAAAAACTTACAAGCATATATGAAGTTAATATGGAAGGTTATAAGGAAAACATATATGAGCCTATACAAGTATCTTTTGACTTCCCTTATAAGGAAAATGTAGGAATATATGAGCTTAGGGATAAGGGATGGATATATTTATATACTAAATCTTTAGATAAACGAAGTTATACAGATATAGAGAAGATTAGGTACTCAGGAGGTACATATGCCCTATTGAGAGATAATTACTTTAAATGCCCAAAGGATATTAATACAAATTGGGCTGCAGAAGAAATATATACATTTACTAAAAGAGGATACATAAGTACTAGCTATGATTTAACCTATAAGCCGGAAGAAGAAATGGAATTAGGAGAATTTATAAGGTTATTAGACAAAATAGACAAAAATGACTTTTTAATGGAGAATAATATATCAATACCAACTGAATTTGGCCAATATGGTAATTCTATTGAAAGTATCATAAGAAAAAAGTATTTAAAAGAAGAAGACTTAAGGAAAATTGATCCTTATGAAAGTTTAAATTATAAAATGTTTGAAAAAATATTAAAAAGAATACCTGGAAATAGTAATTTCTCATGGAAAGAAATTGAAAATAAAATTCTCAATGAAAAATATAAAAAATCAGAGAGCACTAACGTAATGGATATACCTATGAAAAGGTCAGAAGTAATATATACCCTATACCACTTAGAGGAAAATAAGATAATATGAGAAATAAAGGTATATCATTAATTGAAATGGTATTAGTCATGGCCATTATAGGTATAATATTTACCCTTTCAATTAAGTTTAATAATAATAAAATAGATGATTTCTTATTGTGTTCCACAGGGAAAGTAATAAAGAGTTATATTGAAGTTGCAAAGGAAATGAGTCTTAAAGAACAATCCTCATATAAGTTGGTTTTTAGTGAAAAGAACAATACTATAAAGATAAAGGAAAGAAATTTTAATCCTAAAGTTATAGATCATATTAAAATAAATGATAGGATCAAATTTATACATAATGGAATAAAGATTTTAGAGTTTAATTCTAATGGAAACAGTGGGTATTTTAACATTGTCATAAAAAATAAAAATAATAAAAAAATAGAAATTAAAGTACTTCCTGTAACAAATGAAGTGAAGGTAGAGGATATAAAATGAAAAAATTTGAAAAGGGCATGACTTTAATAGAAGTCTTAATCTGTTTAGTCCTATTAACAACCATTAGCTCCATTGGAATAAAGTCTTGTGTGTTATTAAATAAGATGAAAAAGCTACATACCTATAATCATATGACTAAAAGTGTTAATATGATGGAAGAATTTAAAGGACGAAAAAAGCTAAAAGAAGAGATAGACGTTTCAAATTATAATAATATGACTTTAATAACAATCAAAGGTGAAGAAGTTCTCTATAGACTACAGGGAAATCATGACTTATTTAATGGAGAAATTCATGAAGAATATGAGGCATATAATGGGGATATGTAAATGAAAGGAAAAAAAGGGGTAACATTAATAGAATTAATCCTATCCATGGGGATTATGATTATAATATTATCTACAAGCATGATGATATTTACCCTATACTGTAAAAAATATGTTTATACCTGTGTGGAATTAGAACATAGATTGGATTTGAAAGAAGCTGCTGAATTAATTGAAAATAGTATTGGGCAATTAAATAAAGATAATATTCAGTTTAAAGGAAAAGACATGGTTTTAGAGGGAATTGACTTTCATGGAAAGGTATATAAAATAAGTTTAAATGGAAAGTACACGAGTAGTAAGAATGTAGTATTGTATTATTATGAAAACTTAGGACAATTAAGAAGAAACTTATCAGGAGAACAGAATGTATTAAGTAGAAACATAGAATATATTAAGGTAAATGAAATTATACCATCTAGGTTGATTAGAATAATAATAGGAGATAAATTTCAAAATGAAGAAACGAGAATGATCTACATAGGTGAAAGTAAATGAAAGGATTTATATATATAAACTTAATAATAATTTTAGTAGTAGTTATGATGGTAACAGGTGTAATAGTGACTATTAATCTACATAATAACATGAAAATACAATTGAGGTGTGACTATTTTAAAGCTAAGTACTTAGCTGAAAGTGGAGTAGAAGAAGTTACTGATAGGATTTACGAGGAAGTTAGTGCTCATATAGATTCATATTTAGTGAAGACAAAAGAACACAAACTAGCTTATATGAATAAGAAAGAAAAAGAGTATACTCCTTTAGATATACATAAGTACATAAACAAACCTTTTATTGAAGATATTCATAATTACAATTATAAAAGATTAAATATGTTTAACTATGTACACGATCATGAGTATGAGATTATAACCACATATGAACCAAAATACAATGGGATTATAATAGAAAGTAAGGGAATATATAATAGAAGTAAAAGCAAAATACAGGTCATTGTTGAATTAACAAAATTGGAAGTAGATTATTATGATGAAAATAACATACCCATTGTAAAAATTAAGTCTCCAGAGATTGTAGAATATAAATATATTTATTAAGAAATACTACCATACATAAAAGTACATTAAGAGAAAATAAAGTATAAAATTCTACTCAAAATAACTAATTTGTGATATCATAATAAAAGATATGCAAAATTTACATATTGCATAGTCTTCATGGAGGTGATTCCTATAGAACAGCGAATCAATAATCTTAAAAATCTATTCAATGAAAGTAATTTGGAAGCTGCTTTAATATATAAACCGGAAAACAGAAGATATTTTAGTGGATTTACTGGTACTAGTGGGTATGTACTTATTACTAAGGATAAAAATTATTTTTTAACAGATTTTAGATATGTAGAACAGGCTAAAAATCAATGTAGAGCCTATGATATATTAAAGTTTGATAATAATTCAAAGGGAAATAGTCTATACGATATTATTGAGAAGTTAAATGTTAGGAAAATTGGATTTGAATCTGAGTTTATCACACTTAAAGAATATGAAACATTGAAAAACAAAATATCTAATACGGATTTCATTCCAATTGACGATGAAATTAAAGATTTAAGAAAAATTAAGGATTCAATAGAGGTAGAATACATAAGAAAAGCAGCTAGTATAGCTGATGAAGCTTTTGCTCACATCTGTAGTTTTATTAAACCAGGAATTACGGAGAGAGATATAGCAATAGAACTTGAGTTTTTCATGAAGAAAAGGGGTGCTACTGAGTTATCTTTTGATTCAATTGTGGCATCTGGAAAGAGATCTGCACTTCCTCATGGAGTGTACACGGATAAGATTATTGAAAATGGAGACTTTATAACACTTGATTTTGGTTGTGTATATGAAGGATATTGTTCTGACATGACTAGAACTATAGTTGTGGGTAAGGCCAATGAAAAACAAAAGGAAATTTATAATATAGTTTTAGAGGCTCAAAAGAGGGCTTTAGAAAATATAAGGCCTAATGTAGAGTGTTCAAAAATAGATAAAATCGCTAGAGACTACATAAGTGAAAAGGGTTATGGCGAATATTTTGGTCATGGTCTAGGCCATGGAGTAGGAATGGAAGTTCATGAAAGTCCAAGATTATCTCCAGTTAGCAGTGACATATTGAAGCCTAATATGGTTGTTACAGATGAACCTGGAATTTATGTTCCGCAGTTCGGAGGAGTAAGAATAGAAGATTTAGTAGTAGTTACTAATGAGGGACATGAAGTTCTATCCAAGTCACCAAAAGAATTAATAGAATTATAAAATGTGGAGGGATAATAATGATTTACGCAGGAGATTTTAGAAAAGGTATTACATTTGAAATAAACGGGGTTCCACATGTGATATTGGACTTCCAACATGTAAAGCCTGGAAAGGGAGCAGCTTTCGTTAGAACTAAGTATAGAAATATAATGACAGGAGCTACTCGTGAAGAGGCCTTTAATCCAAACGATAAGTTTAAAAAAGCTCATATTGAAACTAAAGAAATGCAATATTTATATAGCGATGGAGATTTATATTATTTCATGGATAATGAAACATATGATCAAGTTCCAATTACAAAAGAGAATGTAGAGGAAGCAATTAAGTACATAAGGGAAAATGATATGGCAACAGTTAAGTTTTTCAATGGAAGTGCATTCCAAGTAGATCCTCCTAACTTTGTAGAGTTAGCTGTAATTGAAACAGAACCAGGAATTAAAGGGGCTACTGCTACTAACGTTACTAAGCCAGCTACAGTAGAAACAGGGGCAATTGTTCATGTTCCAGTTTTTATTAATGAAGGAGATAAAATTAAAATAGATACAAGATCCGGTGATTATTTATCTAGAGCTTAGGCAATACTATTATAGTAACTAAGCAAAAGGAGGTCGTATCTGTGAACTATCTATATGAAAAAGTTGCGTACTTAAGAGGTTTAGCAGAAGGCATCGAAGTAACTGAATGCTCAAAAGAAGGAAAATTGCTTGTAGGGATTCTAGATGTACTTGAAGAATTTGCTGATTCACTATCTGATTTAAATGAAGAAGTAGAAGAGTTAGATGAATACGTTGAGTGTATTGATGAAGACTTATCTGAAGTGGAAGAAGTTTTATTTGAAGAAGACGACGACGATGATGATCTACTAGAAGATGATGTTGATTTAGTTGAAGTGGAGTGCCCAAGCTGTGGAGACACAATTTATTTAGATGATGAAGTAATGTATAACAATGATGAAGAAACTGAATTATTGTGTCCAAGCTGTAACGAGCATATGTATGTTGAGCCAAATTAATAAAAAATAAAAAAAGATTCCTAATTAATTTAATTAGGAATCTTTTTTTATTTTTTGGCATAATTCCAAATGAATTTAAATATTAATGATATAAAGGAGGACATGTTATTATGAATTTTTCAAAATACAATAACTTCTTAAAAAAAGAGAAAAGTTTGCCCTATAATGTAATGGAAATATTTCCATTGAATATAAGAAATATATTATTAAAGATCTCAGAAGAAAGATTAAATGGGATAGAAGAAATTAGATTGCGCACAAATCGACCATTAATAATAAATAAATCTAATAAGGATTTTTTAATTAATAATTTAGGCCATATGGAAACTAACCTAAATGAGCCTTACTTAGTGTCTAAAGAGGATATATTAAAAACATATCAATTAGTGACAGATTATTCAATATATGCTTTTGAAGAAGATATAAAAAATGGATTCATAACTTTGAAAGATGGTCATAGGGTGGGCATTTGTGGACGTGTAGTTTTTAATAAGAGTGGAATTCAAACTATACAAGATATATCTGGATTAAATGTGAGAATAGCCCATGAAAAGGTGGGTGTATCTAACTTTCTTATGAAATATTTGATTAATAATTCCATAGAGATTTATAATACATTAATAATTTCTCCTCCTCAATGTGGCAAAACCACTTTATTAAGGGATATTATAAGAAATTTTAGTAATGGCATTAAAAAATTAAATTATGAAGGAACAAATGTGGGGGTTGTAGATGAACGTTCAGAAATTTGTGCTATGTATAAGGGAATTCCTCAGAACAATATAGGCATAAGAACAGATGTATTAGATGCTTGTCCAAAGTCTGAAGGTATATTTATGCTCTTAAGATCCATGTCTCCTAATGTTATTGCCACTGATGAAATTGGAAAGAAAGAAGATGTACACGCAATTAAGAGTATTTTAAATGCAGGTGTAAAGGTAATAACAACCATACATGGATATGATATAGACGATATTAAAAATAGAGAATATGTAGGAGAGTTAATAAATAAAAAAATATTTCAGCGTATTTTAGTTTTAACTAATAATCCTAAAGTAGGAACTGTAAAGGAAATAATTGATGGGAGAAATATGAGTAAGATATATGAATTTACTAATTAAAACAAAGGAGGAGTTAAATTGTTGATTAAGTTAGTTTTGTCAACCTTAATTATAGGAGCATGTACTTTCATAGGCTATATGTATTCGTACTCCTATACTCAACGATTTAAAGAGCTAAAAGCTCTATATAGTAGCATACAGCAATTAGAAACAGAAATAATGTTTACATCATCGAGATTAGTTGATGCATTACATAGGGCTGGAGAATATTCTAAAGATAGCATAGGAAGAGTGTTTATAGAGATCTCAAATTTGCTATCAACTAAAAGGGGATATACAGTAGAGGAGGCATTTAAAATAACTATAGATAAAGAAGCTAATAATCTATTTGTCTTAAAAGATGATATTGACATAGTATATAATCTATTTTTAAATTTAGGTTATATGGACAAGGAACACCAACAAAGTTTTTTTAAAAGCTCTTATGTAGAATTAGAGCAACAAAAAAGAGAAGCCTATGAATTGGCAAAACGATATGGAAATATGTACAGAAAAATAGGAGCTTTAATTGGAATTGCCATAGTAGTAATTTTTATATAAACCCAAAGTCTAAGGAGGATTGCTATGAATGTTAGTGTTGATTTGATTTTTAAAATTGCAGGAATAGGTATAGTAGTAACAGTATTAAACCAGGTACTTATACGCTCGGGCAGGGATGACCAAGCAATGATGACTACATTAGCAGGAATAATCGTTGTATTATTCATGATTATAAAAATGATAAGTGAATTGTTTGCTACTGTAAAGACCATGTTTCAACTTTACTGATAAGGGTGATTTGTATGGACATATTCAAAATTGTAGGAGTAGGTATAATAGCAACTATTCTATCTATGACTTTTAAAAAGCATAAGCCTGAAATATCTCTACAAATAAGCTTAGTAGCAGGTTTAATAATATTTCTCTTTATACTATCTAAATTAGGAACTGTTTTAGATCTTCTGAATATGATAGCTAAAAGGCTTGATATAGATATGATATACATATCCACAATATTTAAAATTATTGGTATAGCATATATAGCAGAATTTGGAGCGCAACTTTGTAAAGACGCAGGTGAAGGAGCTATTGCTTCAAAGATTGAATTAGCTGGGAAAGTATTAATAATGGTACTAGCAATACCAATTTTGGTAGGCCTTTTAAATACCATTATACAATTAATAGCATAGGGTGAATGAGATGAAAAAAACAATTTTAATATTATTAATATTTTTCGCATTAACATCAACGTCCTATTCTTTAGATAACAATAATAATACATATTCACAAGAAGACATATTAAATGAACAAATAAACAGTATAGATTTTCAATCTATAGATAAGATATTAGATGAAATAGATGTTAATGGGAAAAGAGAATTATCAAATATAAATGTAAAAAAAATGTTGATAGACATAATTAAAGGGGAGGGGAATTATTCTGTAAAGGCAGGTATTGAATATAGTTTTAAAGTACTTTTTAGGGAAATAATTTCAAATTCACATATATTGGCACAGATAATAATTTTATCAATAATATGTACTTTATTAAGTAACTTATCATCTGCCTTTGAAAGTGACTCAGTGGCCCAATTGGCATATATGGTATGTTATTTACTCATTATTACCCTAGCAATTAAAAATTTTTCAAATGCCATAAGCATAGGAAATAAAAGTATTGACAATATGTTAAGTTTTATGCAAGCCCTATTTCCCATATTGATTACTTTTATAGTAAGTACAGGATCAATAACCACAGCAACTTTATTCCAGCCAATAATATATAGTTCAATATCTATTGTAAGTACATTTATGCAAACTATAATCATGCCTCTTATTTTTTTTACGGCCATATTGAGTATGGTTAATAATCTTTCATCAAAGATTCATATAAATAAACTCTCATCCCTCTTAAGGGAAGGAACCTTAGTTGCTATGGGATTTATTTTGACACTATTTAGTGGTGTAATAGCAATTAAAGGAGTAACATCAGCAGCAAGTGATGGATTAACTTTAAGAACAGCTAGATTCGCTGTAGAAAGTTTTGTTCCAGTAGTTGGAGGATTCATATCAGATGCCTTTGATACCATAATTGGTTGTTCTGTTTTATTAAAAAATGCAGTGGGGATTATAGGGATAATAGTTCTTCTTATTATAGTATCAATGCCTTTGTTAAAAATATTATCCTTAATATTTTTATACAAAATATCGGCAGCCATAATAGAACCTATAACAGATAGTAAATTAGTTAATTGTTTAAATGAAATAAGCAAAGCAATGGTTTTAGTATTTGCAGTTGTAGCTTCTGTTGCAATTATGTTCTTTTTGGCAGTAACCATTATAATTGGAACAGGAAATCTGACTTTGATACTTAAGTAGGTGATTAAATGGAAGTTTTCTTTAAAGATTGGATAAAAAATATATTAGTTTTAGTAATATTCATTACAGCAGTAGATGTCATATTACCTAATGGATCTACTAAAAAATATGTAAATCTAGTAGTAGGTATTTTAGTTATTATTGTAATAATAAACCCTATTTTACTATTGGTAAAAGGGGATATAAATATTGAAGGCGAGATAATAAGAACATCGACCATTTTAGATACTAATATATTAGCATTAAAAAAAGATAATATTAAGTTTGACCAAGAAGAACAAATTATAAGAGTATATAAAAATAAGCTAGAAGGTCACATAAAAGATAGAATTTCTAAGGACTATGCTGTGACAGTGAATGAGGTAGACGCAGAAATAATAAAAGACACTAGTAGTGATAACTTTGGAACTATTAAAAATATTAAAGTAGGAATTTCATTTAAAGAAAATGATAAAAATGATTTGAATAGAATAGAAAAAATATATATAAATGTAAGTAATAATAAAGGAGAAAATGTAAAAGCAGAAAAAAACAAAAGTAAGGAAATAGACAAGATAAAAAAGGAAATAGCTCTATTTTATGATTTAGATGATACTAATATAACAATAATAAATGAAAATTAAAGGAAGGGGATAAATATGAAAATTTTTAACTTCTTCAAAAATCTATTAGATAAGAAGAATAGTAAAAAGTTAATGAACAGTTTAATTTTGATAATCATCATAAGCGTAATTGGATTGATAGGATTAGACATTATAGATATAAGCGATACATCTCAATCAAATATTAAATTAGTCAATGAAAAAAAGGTCTCTGATAAAGAATATGAGAACCCTGATACATATAATGATACTACAGAGAAGGAACTAGAGGGTATATTGTCACAAATAAAAGGAGTAGGAGAGGTTGATGTAATGATAACCTATGAAACTACCTCTGAAGTAATACCTGCTATGAATGTAACTAGTTCTATGGAAGAATCTCAAGAAAAGGATTCAGAAGGGGGAACTAGAACAACAAAACAAGAAAATATTTCCAAAAATGTTGTAACAAATAATCAGCAACAAGATCTAGTAGTAATAAAAGAAATAAAACCAGATATACGAGGTGTAGTAGTAGTAGCCCAAGGAGTGGAAAACATAGTTGTTAAAAATTCTATAATAGAGGCAGTCAGAACTGTTTTTCAAATTCCATCATATAAGGTAATGGTGTATGAAAAGAAATAAACTTTAATGATAAAAGGAGTGTTTTAATATGTTTATAATTAAAAAGAAAAATCTATTTATTTTTTCCTTAGTTATTTTATTATGTGTAATAAGCTATTTGAATTATTCTATCAATAAATTTTCGCTTTTAGAGACTTCTCAAGAACTTGAAGAATATGAGGAAAATAAATTAGCAGAAAATATAGAATTAAATGAAGATGAACAACTTATTGTAACTAAAGAACCTACACAAGAAGTGGTAAAAGAAGCGGATGAAAATCTAGTTGTGGTAGATAGTAATGAGAGCAAAATAAAAGATATTATATCAGAAACAAGCAAATCTATTGAAAGTGATATTTTGACAAAGGAAAAGGATAATTTCTTTATAGAATCTAGATTAAATATAAACATGGAAAGAGAAAAAATGTTAGAATTACTAAATGAAATAATTGATAATGACAAGACGGATGAGAGTAGTAGAAAACTGGCAAATAAGGAAAAAATGAGTATAATTAATACTATAAACAAAGAAAAAATAGTAGAAAATTTAGTAAGATCTAAAGGCTTTGAAGATGTGGTTGTATTTGTGACGGAACACTCAGTAAATGTAATAGTACAAACAGAAGAACTATCAAATTCTGATATGGCTAAAATATTAGATATTGTTACAAGGGAAACTAAGGCTCCTATGGACAATATAAAAATAAATTTTAGATAAGATTGTAAAAAAAACATGATTTTGGTATACTAAAGATTAGATAAAATTAATATGAATCAGGGGGTTATTTCTGTGAAGGATAATCTAGAAAATATGGACTATGGTCAGATTAAAATTTCTGATGACGTAGTAGGAATTATTGCTGGACTGGCAGCTACAGAAGTTGAAGGTGTAGCTGGTATGAGTGGTGGAATTGCTGGAGGAATTGCGGAGATACTGGGTAAAAAGAATCTATCAAAAGGTGTAAAAGTAGAAGTAGGAGAAAAGGAAACTGTAATAGATTTATACATAATAGTAGAGTATGGTGCTAAGATTCCAGAAGTATCATGGCAAATTCAAGAGAATGTAAAAAAGGCAATTGAAACTATGACAGGATTAAAAGTATTGGAAGTTAATATTCATGTTCAAGGTGTAAACATGAATCAAAACCAAGAAACGGAAAAGTAATTTTTTCAATTTTTTAAGATAAATTTACCCTCTGATTAATCAGAGGGTAAATTTGAGTTTTTATTCATATATAATTTGAAAATTGTGAAACAATAACTATAATACTACAATTATTAGGAGGATTTTATGCAAAGAAAAATGGCAAGAGAGATAGCAATGCAAATAATATTTCAAATGGAGATACAAAAGGACTTTTCTATAGAAAAATTGAATGAATTAATAGGTGTGAATATACCTGAGAAGGACAAGCAAGAAAAATATGTAAATAATATAGTTTCCAACTTAATAGAACATAAAGAAAATGTAGATGAAGTTATTAAATTAAATTTAAAGAGTTGGAAATTTGACAGAATAGCAAAGGTTGATTTAAGTATTTTAAGAACAGCCATAGTAGAGATTTTATATGATGAAAATATTCCTAATCTAGTAGCTGTGAATGAAGCAGTAGAAATGGGTAAAAAGTTTAGTACAGAAGAGTCAGGTAGTTTCATAAATGGTATTTTGGGTAATGTTTTAAAGAGTGATAGATAATATGAGTAACTATGTACTAGGTATTGATACTAGTAACTATACCACATCAGTTGCCGTTGTGGATCTTGATGGAAACATTATTCTAGATAAAAGGCAACTTTTAAAAGTACCTATGGGAAAAAGAGGGCTACGACAATCCGATGCCCTTTTTCAACATATAAATAATATTCCAATTTTACTTAATGAAATTGGAAAGTTGAAAATTTGTGGTAAAATTAAAGGTGTATGTGCTAGTAGTAAACCAAGGCCTACCCTAGAATCCTATATGCCAGTCTTCAAGGCATCCACTTCTTTTGGACAAACTATATCTAATGTACTAGGGTGCAAATATTTTGAATGTAGTCATCAAGAAAATCACATTAAGGCTGCTATTCATTCTATTGATGAACAATTTGACAAAAAATTTTTAGCTATACATATCTCAGGAGGAACAACAGAATTACTTTTAGTTAAAAGAAATTCTAAATTAGGTTATAATATAGATATAATAGGTGGAACTACGGACATAAGTATAGGGCAATTTCTAGACCGAGCAGGTGTGAAAATGGGATTTGATTTTCCAGCAGGTCCCAGATTAGATGAAATTGCTTTTGATTCAAAGATGAAGCTTAAAGAAGAAATAAAAATGTTTGCAAAAAATGGTGAAATTAGTCTTTCGGGTCCAGAGACTAGGATTTGTAAGTTAATTGAAGAAAAAATGGATAATGAGTATATAAGCCTTTTGATCTTTGAATACATAATTAAAGGTTTAAGCTCCATGATAAATTATGCCACTAAAAAATACAACATGGACAAAGTAATTTTAGTGGGAGGCGTTGCATCTAGTAATTTTATTAAAACCCATTTAAATAGTAGGATTAATGACTCAACAAGTATATATTTTGCTAAAGCTTCCCATTGTACTGACAATGCTATTGGAAGTGCACTTATAGGAGCTGAGGCTATTTTTGAGGAGGAATAAAAATGGCAAAGATATTAGATGGAAGAAAAATCTCAAAGGAAATCAGAGCAGACATAATTGAAAGAGTTGACCGAATGAAAGAAGAAAAGGGTATAGTACCTGGGTTAGCAGTGGTAATCGTAGGTGATGATGAGGCTTCCCATGTATATGTATCAATGAAAGCAAAAGCGTGTAAAAGTGTAGGATTCCATTCAGAAGAACATAAACTTCCAGAATCTACTACTCAAGAAGAATTATTAAACCTTATAGATCATTTAAATAACGATGATAAAATTAATGGTATACTGGTTCAATTACCCCTTCCAAAACATATGGATGAAAATCTTGTAAATTCACATATTTCACCTCAAAAGGATGTGGATGGTTTCCATGCAGTAAATATGGGAAATTTAACATTAGGAGAAGAATCATATGTACCTTGTACTCCAAAAGGAATAATAGAACTAATTAAAAGAACAGGAACTGATATGGCAGGAAAAAATGCGGTAGTAGTAGGTAGAAGTAATATAGTAGGTAAACCTGCAGCCATATTATTGTTAAAGGAAAGTTGTACAACCACTATTTGTCATTCTAAAACTAAAAATATGGAACTATTTTTAAAAGAAGCAGATATAGTTGTTGCGGCAGCAGGAGTTCCTAATTTAATAAAGGGACATATGATAAAAGAAGGAGCCATAGTGATTGATGCAGGAACTAGAAAATTAGACGGTAAGCTTGTGGGGGATGTGGAATTTGATAGTGCTAAAGAAGTTGCTTCATGGATTACTCCTGTTCCAGGCGGTGTAGGGCCTATGACTATTACTATGTTACTTGAAAATACTTTGGAAGCAACTGAAAAGCTATGGAACTCAAGGCCTTAAGTGTTACGGAATTAAATAAATATATAAAAAAAATATTAACCATTGACCCCATATTGAATAATGTTTCTTTAAAAGGGGAAATATCTAATTTCAAGTTACATTCAAGTGGCCATGCTTATTTCTCAATTAAGGATGATGAAAGTAAAATAAATTGTATTATGTTTAGGAATAATGTTAATCTTTTGAACTTCAAACCAGAAAATGGCCTAAAAGTAATTGTTAAAGGATATATATCTGTATATGAGAGGGATGGTCAATATCAATTATATGCTCAAAGTATATTACTAGAAGGTTTAGGAGAGCTACATGAGAAATTTAAAAAATTAAGGAACTATTTAGAAGGAGAAGGTTTATTTTCTCCTATATATAAAAAAAGCATTCCTAATTTTCCTAAGAAGATTGGAGTAATAACGTCTCCAACTGGTGCGGCAATTAGGGATATTATCTCTGTAATTAGTAGAAGAAACTCTTTAGTTAATGTGTATATTTTCCCAACCCTAGTTCAAGGCGTTAATTCAAGTACATCTATTTGTGAGAACATAGACAAGATAAATAGTATTTATGATGATATGGATGTAATAATATTAAGTAGAGGTGGAGGCTCCATTGAGGAGTTGTGGTCTTTTAATGAAGAAAAGGTTGCCAGAGCCATATTTGATTCCAAAATTCCTATTATTTCAGGAATTGGCCATGAAACAGACTATACTATAGCTGATTTTGTTTCTGATTTAAGGGCTCCAACTCCATCTTCTGCAGCTGAATTATGTGTAAAAGATTTAAGAGATATTAAAAATTTTATTAAAATAAGATATGAACAAAGTAAAATTTCTCTAGAAAAAAATATTGTAAACATGGAAAATAGATTATCAAAATTAAATCCTATGAATGGAAGAAAAATTGTGGAAAATAAATTAAATACATATGAAAATACTATTCATAGTTTTAAACAGGTTATGGATTTTTCCGTACAAAATTATTTGAATAAGGCAGAGTTTAAAGTTGAAAATCTAGGTTTAAAATTGGGAACCTTAAATCCATTTTCTACGATTAGCCGAGGTTATGCTGTCATATCTAATGATTATGGAACTATTAATAGCATAGAAGAAGTTTCAATAGAAGATGAGATCAAGGTGAATTTAAAAGATGGTCATTTAATATGTAAGGTTGAAAATAAATATAAGGAGTCTATTCTAAATGGAAGAATTTGGCCAATTAGCTCTAAATAATAAGGATACATTTGAAGAAGCTTTATATAAGCTAGAAAGAGTTACAAACCTTTTAGAAGAAGGGGAGTTATCTTTAAATGATCTTTTAAAAGTATACGAGATTAGTATCAGCTTATATAGATTTTGCAATAATGAAATAGATAATGCAAATCAAAAAATAAAAGTTTTAGCTGAGGATACATTTATAGATTTTGAAAACTAAGGTTAGACAAAGGGAAACGGAGGGCACAAGTGTGGACATCAAAGAGGTTTTAAAGGCTAAAATAGAAGTAGTGGAAAGAGCTTTAGATAAATATATGCCTAATGAAGGATCTTATGAAAAGGTAGTATATGAATCTATGAGATATAGTGTATTTGCTGGTGGTAAAAGATTAAGGCCCATATTAATGTTAGCCGCATGTGAATTTGTGGGAGGAAATTATGAAGATGCAATACCATATGCTTGTGCCATGGAAATGATACACTCTTACTCCCTAGTTCATGATGATTTACCGTCAATGGATAATGATGACTATAGAAGAGGTAAATTAACAAATCATAAAGTATATGGTGAAGCTATGGCCATATTAGCTGGCGATGGACTTTTAAACTATGCATATGAATTAATGCTAAAAGCTACTTTAGAAGACTTTAATAAAAATAAGTTATTGGCGTCACAAGAAATTGCATGGTCATCAGGAGCTTCAGGAATGATAGGAGGTCAGGTTGTAGATCTTCTTAGTGAAAATAAAAAGATAGATAAGGGTACACTAGACTTTATACACAGGAAAAAGACGGGAGCTCTAATAAGAGCATCTATACGTGCAGGAGCCATAATTGGAGGTGCTTCTGAAAGTGAACTAGAGGATTTGACTAAATATGCTGAAAATATAGGATTAGGATTCCAAATTACAGATGATATTTTAGATATTGTAGGGGATGAAAAAAAATTAGGAAAAAAAGTTGGAAGTGACATAGAAAATAATAAATCTACATATCCTTCACTATATGGAATGGAAGAGTCAATAGAAAAAGTGAATTTCTTATTTGATGAAAGTATAAACTTACTTAGGAAATATGAAGATAAAGCAGAATTTTTCATTGAATTAGCAAAATATCTTGTAAAAAGGGAATACTAATTGAGGAGGAAAAAATTTGCTCTTTATACATGAATTAATAAATAACGAAATAATATCAGTTACTTTTATTGCATGGTTTATTGCTCAAATATTAAAAGTGATTTTAACACTAATAACGGATAAGAAATTTGATGTATATAGATTTGTTGGTTCAGGTGGAATGCCTAGTTCACACTCTGCTTTAGTCATGGCTTTATCTACTGCTGTAGGGCTAAAAAAGGGTTGGGGTTCTGTTGAATATGCCATAAGTTTGGCTGTGGCCATGGTAGTCATGTATGACGCCTCAGGAGTAAGAAGATCCGTAGGAAAACAGGCTATGATATTAAATAAAATTATTGCTGATAAACATAATCACAAAAGTTTAAAAGAAATAAGAGAAAAGAGATTAAAAGAACTTATCGGACATACACCTATTGAGGTTTTTGCAGGAGCATTATTGGGTATACTTATAGCAAACGTTGTAATGTAGTAGGTAAATTTTAATGTAAATTATAAAAAATTAACAGGTGGTGCAGTATTCTAGTCAGATCATTCATTTCTGAAGGCGGGCCTAAAAATCCGTCAAAGGGCACATCGATGAAGTTCCTGGTATCTGCTGCTAACGCCCAGTCAGGGGTTGATGCTGGGAGTAAGGAGTAGGGGGCGATCCGCAATGGCATGTGGGCGATGACCCTCCCTCCGTGGAGACCTAATGGAAGATAATTCTATCTATTAGGATAAACCTACAATTGTGGTATGATGAGTGCTACGTGTAGAGTAGCCTGCCTTGAGTGGAATATGGTGGATAAATAGATAAAGATATTGTTTTACGGGCCAATAAAATAATACTATTGCTATTTGAAACCTATTCTGCAAAAGAGGCTAGGAAATGATTTGACTGTTGAGGAAAGCTCCTAGACTGTTTGGAAAAGGTATACTGAAGATTGTAGTGTGGACTAAGTGGTAATCTAGTCATGTTATTGGCAACAATGCATAAAAAGATTGGAAGGGAAACCACTGATCTGGCGACAGACCAGTATCTTTTTGGGAAATCCAACTAGACCTAAGCCGCAAAATTTATTCCGTATACCACCACCTATTTTAATACTTATAAAGGTGATAATATATGTCTAAAAATTCTAATAGTAAAACTGCTTTATTTAAAAGCATAAAAAAATCTTTGTACAAAAGCAGAAAATGGGTGCTCCTTATAACAATATGGACATTTTTTTTGTCCATATTAATTACTCTTATATCTGATTTACTTATAAATAAACTAAATATATATATGGCATTTATGGTGTTATTGTTTATAATATCAATAGGAATACTATTTGATTTAATAGGAGTAGCAGTTACATCTGCTAATGAAAAACCATTTCACTCTATGGCATCGAGAAAAGTAGCAGGGGCAAGACAAGCTGTTAAACTAATTCGAAATGCTAGTACTGTATCAAATTTTTGTAATGATGTTATAGGAGATATATGTGGTATAGTAAGTGGTATGGCCGGTGCTGTTATTATATTAAAAGTAGCGTTACTTATAAAATCCCACTCTATTTCAGAGAGTATATTGAATGTATTATTAAGTGGAGTTGTGGCATCGCTGACTGTTGGTGGAAAGGCTTTGGGAAAGGAAATTGGAATAAGTCATTCAAAGGAAATTGTGTTTGCAGTAGGAAAGTTGTTATACCAGATAAAGAAAAAAATTGGGTTGAATATAATTAAAGATTAATAATTGAAAGAGAGATGAATAGGGTGCAAAACTTTTTAGATAAAGTAAACACACCAAATGTATGTAAGGCGTCTAACTATAATGAATTGGAAGTTTTAGCAGGTGAGATAAGAAAATATTTAATAGATAAAGTTTCTATCACAGGGGGGCACTTAGCATCAAATTTGGGGGTTGTGGAATTAACATTAGCACTACATAATGTATTTGATACTTCTAAAGATAAAATAGTTTGGGATGTAGGTCATCAAACCTATGTTCATAAAATTTTAACGGGAAGAGCAAATGAGTTTGATACCTTAAGACAATATAAGGGGTTAAGTGGATTTCCAAAACGTTCTGAAAGTATACATGACCACTTTGATACAGGACATAGTAGTACATCAATTTCTGCAGCTTTGGGGATGGCAAAAGCTAGAGATATAAAAGAAGAAGATTATTCTGTTGTGGCAGTAATTGGGGATGGAGCATTAACAGGTGGAATGGCCTTTGAAGCCTTAAATCACGCAGGACATTCTAATACAGAATTAATAGTAATATTAAATGATAATGAAATGTCTATTTCTCCCAATGTGGGAGGTATGTCAAAATATCTAAATAGGCTAAGAACAGACCCAAAATATGTAAAAGTCAAAGATGAAATAGAGCAATTACTAAATAAAATTCCTGCAGTCGGAAAAACTATGGCTAAAACAGTGGGAAAAGCTAAGGATAGTTTAAAGCATCTTCTTGTACCTGGGGTTTTATTTGGAGAGTTAGGTTTTACATATTTAGGTCCAGTTGATGGACATGATATAAAGGAATTAAAAATCGTTTTAGAGAGGGCAAAAAAAATAAAGGGCCCTGTATTAGTTCATACCATAACTAAAAAGGGAAAAGGATATAGTTTTGCAGAAAAAAATCCTGATAAATACCATGGTATAAGTCCTTTTGATGTTAAAAGTGGAAAAACATTAAAAAAATCTACTAAGGGAGAAGAATCATACTCTTCAGTGTTTGGGAAAGCCCTTGTAAATATAGGTCAGAAAAATAAAAATGTAGTTGCTATAACAGCGGCCATGCCAACAGGAACTGGTCTTTTGGATTTTTCAATAAAATATCCAGAGAGATTTTTTGATGTGGGAATAGCAGAGCAACATGCAGTAACTTTTGCAGCAGGATTAGCAGCCTGTGGATTGACTCCTGTGTTTGCTGTATATTCAACATTCTTACAAAGGGCCTATGACCAAATAATACATGATGTATGCCTTCAAAATTTACCAGTGGTATTTTGTTTAGATAGGAGCGGTATAGTAGGAAATGATGGTGAAACTCATCATGGAGTATTTGACTTGTCTTTTTTAACAAGTGTTCCTAATTTAACAGTAATGGCTCCAAAGGATGGTAAAGAACTAGAAAACATGTTAGAATATGCTGTAAGCTTGAATAAACCAGTTGCTATTAGGTATCCAAGGGGTACCAGTCAGGATTTCACATCTATAAGTAATAATTATAATATATCCAGTGGTAAATCAGAGGTCTTAACAGATGGACAAGATGTATGTATAATTGCAATTGGTAAAATGGTGAAAGTAGCATACGATGCAGCTATAAAGCTATTAGATGATAATATTAATTGCAAAGTAATAAATGCAAGATTTGCCAAGCCATTAGATAAAGATACTTTAATAAAAGAGTGCAAAGGCATAAAGAACGTATTAATAATAGAAGATAATTTAATAAAGGGCGGATTTGGTAATAAGGTATTAGAGTTGTTTAATGAGGAAAATATTAAATGTGACTTAAAACTCTTAGGTTTTCCAGATGAATTTATTGAACATGGAGATACTGAAATTTTAATGAAAGCATATAAACTAGACTCTAATAGTATAGTTCAATATATAAAAGGAGTTTTATAATGAAACAAAAAAATAGATTAGATGTACTTTTAGTTGAAAAAGGTTTTTTTCCATCAAGGGAAAAGGCAAAGAGATCTATAATGGCTGGATTAGTTTTTGTAGGCAATGAGAAAATAGATAAGGCTGGAACTATAGTAGATAGTACAAAGGAAATTATAGTTAAAGGAAAGGCAATTCCTTATGTAAGTAGGGGTGGCCTAAAACTAGAAAAGGCCATGAAGCAGTTTCCTATAACTTTAAAGGATAAAGTGTGCATGGATGTGGGAGCATCAACAGGTGGATTTACAGATTGTATGCTTATGAATGGAGCAAAAAAGGTATATTCTGTAGATGTGGGATATGGACAACTTGATTGGAAATTGAGGCAAGATGATAGGGTAGTAGTAATGGAGAGAACTAATATAAGGTATATTGATAAGGAATTAGTAGAAAAATTAGATTTTGCGTCTATAGATGTATCATTTATATCTTTAAGATTAGTTTTGCCTGTTGTAAAATCTCTTTTAAAAGAAGATGGTGAAATAGTATGCCTAATAAAACCACAATTCGAGGCAGGTCGAGAAAAAGTAGGTAAAAAAGGTGTAGTTAGGGATATTAATGTTCATAGAGAAGTAATAGAAAGAATAATATCATTTAGTATCCAGGAAAATTTATCTGTAAAAGGATTAGCCTTTTCTCCCATAAAGGGACCTGAAGGGAATATTGAGTATTTAGCATATTTAAGAAATAGTCCAAATGAGAGCGTTGAAAATCTAGAAGAATTAATTGAAAGTATTGTTAATGAATCTCATAATATCTTAAATAAAAGATAGCCCCTGTGGTTATCTTTTATTTAAGATTAAGTTTTATTCCTAATTATTTAAAATAAAGACCTTAAAGGGAATAATGAAATAGTGTAGAAATGTAAATGTATATACTATAAGATGGAAGGACTGAGTAGATGAAATATTCTAGGCATGCAAAAATATTAGAACTAATAGAAATCTATGAAATTGAAACGCAAGAAGAATTATCTGAATTTTTAAAGGAAAATGGTTTTAATGTTACACAAGCTACCGTATCTAGAGATATTAAGGAATTAAGATTAATTAAAGTATTAGCTTTAAATGGTAAATATAAGTATGCCACTATGAAACTTCAAGAAAGTTCCGCCTCAAACAGATTGGTAAAGATTTTTAAAGATTCCATTTTGTCCATTGATAAATCAGGAAATATAGTTGTATTAAAAACTTTAACAGGAGCAGGCCAAGCAG
This sequence comes from Anaeromicrobium sediminis, assembly GCF_002270055.1. Lineage (NCBI taxonomy): Bacteria > Bacillati > Bacillota > Clostridia > Peptostreptococcales > Thermotaleaceae > Anaeromicrobium > Anaeromicrobium sediminis. Next base: position 128,397 of record NZ_NIBG01000001.1, read on the forward strand.
CATGCGCTGCAATAGATGCCTTAAATATAAAAGATATAGTGGGTACAATAGCTGGTGATGATACTATATTTATATTAGCTAGAACTGAAGACTGTGTAGGAGAATTGGTAGAACAATTTAAGAAATTAATGTACTAAAGATAAAGCGGGGGTATGAGTATGCTTTTGCAACTAATGATTAAGGACTATGTGTTGATAGATAAATTAGAAATTAGATTTTGCCAAGGGTTAAATATTCTTAGTGGAGAAACTGGAGCTGGTAAATCTATTTTAATTGGAGCTATAGGTATGGCTTTAGGAGAACGGGCAGACAAGTCCATTGTGAGAAAAAATGCAGAAAAGGCTACTATTCAATTGATTTTCAGCATAAGTAACAATGAGTTAAAAGAAAAACTTTTAAGTAATGACATAGAGTTAATAGATGAAGATATAGTAATGATATCTAGGTCTGTATATGCAAATGGGAGAAGTACATGTCGTATTAACGATAAAATGGTGACAGTTTCATATTTAAAAGAACTGTCTAAATATTTAATAGATGTTTTTAGTCAGCATGCTCATCAATCTTTATTATACCCAGAAAATCATATTCACATGTTAGATGCATATGGTGAAAAGGAAATATCACCGTTAATGGATGAAGTAAAACATAAATATGAGGAATATAAAAATATACAAACACAACTGAGTAAGTTATATGGTGATGATAGAGAAAGAGAAAGAAAAAAAGATTTATTAGAGTTCCAAGTTAATGAAATCATGTCAGCTGATTTGAAAGTTGAGGAGGAAGAATCTTTAATAGAAGAATTACATATCCTATCTCAATTTGAAAAGATTTCCAATACAATGAGTTATTCATACGAAAGTCTATACAGTGGAAATAGTAGAGAAAAGTCCATAGTAGATGAGTTAAATAATATAGTGAGTCAAATAGATAGTATAAAAGACATAGACAGCAGGATAGGAAGCATATATGATACATTACAAGAAAGTCTATATAATTTAGAAGATATTACTCGAGAAATAAGAGATTATAATGATTCCATGGAATATAACCCTAATAGATTAGAAGAAATTCAAGATAGATTAGAGTTAATAGACAATTTAAAGAGAAAATATGGAGATACAATAGGTGATATATTAATCTATAAGGATAAGATAGAAGAAGAATTAGAATATATAAATAATAGTGAGATACTAAGGGAAGAATTGAAAGAAAGTCTTGTTTTTGTAGAAAAGGATTTAAGTGATATTTCTTTAAAATTAAGTCTAATTAGAAAAGAGTTAGCCAAGAAGCTTGAAAGAGAATTAGAAGATGAATTGAAAGTGTTAAATATGGAAAATGCAGCATTCAAGGTAGAATTTGCTGAAGTCTCATCCATGGCAAATGTCTTTTCAGCAAATGGAATAGATCGAGTAGAATTCTTAATTTCTACAAATCCAGGAGAAAGTTTAAAAGGTCTTTCAAAAATTGCATCTGGAGGGGAAATTTCTAGAATTATGTTAGGGTTCAAAACAATATTTGCAAATGTTGATAAAGTGCCTACCTTAGTATTTGATGAAATTGATACAGGAATAAGTGGAAGAACTGCTGATATTGTAAGTGAAAGGCTAGGAATAATATCTAAAAATCATCAGATTCTGTGTATTACACATTTACCACAAATTGCAAAAATGGCTGACTATCATTTTTATATAGAAAAAACTTATGACAAAGATACAACAACTACAAATATAAGAAGATTAACTTATGAAGAACAGTTAAATGAAATAGGTAGATTAATAGGAGGAAATTCCATAACTGATTTAACCTTAAAACATGCGGAAGAATTGTTAAATTTAGCCAAGTCATATAAAAAAAGTATAATATAGAATAAAAAAGTCCATGATTTTAACAAACATGGACTTTTTTTGTGCATATAATAATTTATTTTAGTATAAACAAGTTAAAATTGTCTAATCATTAAAATCTTCCAAATGAAGAGTTTTTTTTAGAGAATAATAAGGTGAAAAAAAGGCTAAATTAAACATATATCACAAATCTATTAAACACAATTTAAATGCTTCAAGGGAAAATAGGAGTGATATTATTTGACTAATTATAAAAACAAGCGCTTTTTTTTGCTGTTTTTTATTCTAATAGTCTTTTCCCTATTTGCCTGTTATGATTTAGTTAATGTTTTGACTTTTCCAAACAATGTAAGAGTATTTGAAAATGAAAAACAGCCAATTGATGTTAATTTTCCATTCAAGGTAAGCACCTTACAAGAGGAGAATGAATTTTTAAGAATACAAGAAAATAATTATACTACCACCTATGTAAACCCTATTAAAAAGGGAAAAACTAATTTAGAGTTAAATTTTTTAGGATTAATTCCTATAAAAAAAGTAACTGTAAATATAATGCCTAAACTTAAAGTAATTCCAGGAGGTCAATGTATAGGTGTAAAATTAAATACTAAAGGTGTTTTAGTTGTTGGAACTGAAGACATTAAGGGGATTGATGGGAAAAAATATAATCCTTCCCATGAAGCTGGAATCGCAATAGGTGATACAATTTTAGAAATAAATGGTGAAAAGGTAAAAGATTCTCAACATGTTATAAGTGTAATAAATGAGAATAAAGAAAAATCTTTAAAATTAAAAGTAAAAAGAAAAAATAGAACTTTTAAAACTAGTATTACTCCTGTACAAACCTATGAAGAAAAAGATTATAAAATAGGCTTATGGGTAAGAGACAAAACAGCAGGTGTAGGAACTTTAACCTTTTACGAACCGAACAGTAAAGTCTTTGGCGCATTGGGTCATGCTATAACTGATATTGATACAGGATTATTATTGACAGTAGAAAAAGGAGAAGTAATAAAATCAAAAGTTGCTTCTATAAAGCAAGGTAAGAGAGGAAAACCAGGAGAAATAAAGGGTATATTTTATGATACTAATAGACCAATTGGAAAGTTAGAGTATAATACTAAATTCGGGATATATGGACATTTATATAAGCCTATGGATAATTCCATATATTCAAAGCCCATAGAGGTGGCAGGACAGCATGAAATTAAAGTGGGTAAGGCTACTATACTAACTACTATTGAAAATAGCACAGTAGAAGAATATGACGTGTATATTGAAAAAGTAAGTAAACAAAGAAGTTGTAGCACTAAGGGCATGGTAATAAAAGTAACAGATAAAAGATTATTAAAGAGAACTGGTGGTATAGTTCAAGGGATGAGCGGTAGTCCTATCATCCAAAATGGAAAATTAGTAGGAGCTATTACCCATGTATTTGTAAATGATCCTACTAAAGGATATGGAATATTTATTGAATGGATGATAGATAAAGCTCAAATTCAACAATATGAAAGTAAATTAGCAAGAAGAGGATGTCCTTAGGACATCCTTTTCTGACTATTTATGGTAGTTTTCCTAAATATATAAATAATAAAATAAAAGTTTGTATTAAAAAAACAATAATATTTTTAAAATTAGAAGGAAATCCCTTTCATTTGTCGAATTTCTTTTTTAGGACTTAATTAGAGTCGATTAGTTTACATAGTCAAATGATAGGGGGATAATTCAGTGGATACAGTGAAAGTTTTAATCGCAGATGATAATAAAGATTTTTGTGATATTTTATGTGAATATTTAGGAAAGCAAGATGACTTAGAAATTATAGGTATTGCTAAAGATGGTTTAGAGGCTATTGACTTAGTTGCAAAAAACCCACCAGATGTTTTAGTATTAGACATTATAATGCCACATTTAGATGGTTTAGCTGTACTAGAAAAGTTAGCAGGTATGAATTTAAGTAAAACGCCTAAAATAATAGTGTTATCTGCAGTTGGACAGGACAAAATTACTCAAAGGGCAATTGCTTTAGGAGCAGATTATTATGTTGTAAAACCATTTGATTTTGAAATTTTCATTAGAAGAATTCGTCAGTTAATGGGAGCTGCTACTATACCTGTTGAAAGAAAATCTGATTATAGAGATTTATTAATAAATACTAATACAAGACCACATAAGGTTCAAAGTTTAGAAGCAGAAATAACTAATATTATACATGAAATTGGTGTTCCTGCTCATATTAAGGGATATCTATACTTAAGAGAAGCAATTTCAATGGTAGTTGAAAATATTGAAATGTTAAGCGCTGTTACTAAGGAATTATATCCATCTATAGCTAAGAAATTTAACACTACTCCAAGTAAAGTTGAAAGAGCTATAAGACATGCTATTGAAGTAGCATGGAGCAGAGGAAAAATAGATACTATAAACAATCTATTTGGATACACAGTACATAATGATAAGGGTAAGCCTACTAATAGTGAATTTATAGCTATGGTAGCAGATAAATTAAGAATAGAAAGAACTGCAGTTTAACCAGTAGCAGCAAGGGTTTGAAGTCGGTTCGCTTTTTATCCAAAGTGCTGTACTGCTAAAAAAAGTGTATAACTTTTAGAATTTACACCGATAGACTTTCTTCATTTATGCGTAAATGAAGGAGGTCTATTTTTATGCAAAAAATGGAATTAATGATTGATGAATTTATGATTTATTGTGAGTCAAAAAATTTATCTAGGAAAACTATGGCAAGTTATGAGCAAACTTTGAGATTATTTTCTAAATATTTAATAGAAGAAAAAAATATCATAGATGTAAAAAAAGTTACTGAAAAAATACTAAGAGAATATATTAATTATCTCAAAGAGAGAGGTAAATATACTGTAGTTTCAAACAAACATACTGTTTTACAAAATAAACCTAACAATCGAACAGACTATTCGAAAAAAGTTTCTATTACTACAGTTAATAATTATATTAGAAATATTAAAGTATTTTTTAATTTTTTAAAAGAGCAAACATATATCAAGAAAGATATAGTTAAAAATATAAAAGCATTAAGGAATGAAAGAAAGCCTAAAGAATATGTCTCTGATGAGCAATTTTCAAATATGCTAAGACATATTGATACAACAAAGTTCCATGAGTACAGAGATTATGTAATTATTAATCTACTATTAGATACAGGAATGAGAATAGGAGAGTGTCTAAATATAAAAAATAAAGATCTTGATATTAACCATAGAAGTATATATTTACCTGCAGAAAATACTAAATATAATAAAGGACGATATGTGTACTATAGTCAAATTATGCAGAGAGATCTCAGAAGGTGGTTACAATATAAAGATAGATATGTAAATTCAGAATATTTATTTTGCACAAAAAAAAGCACTCCACTCTTGGTCCGAACCTTTGAGAAAAAAATAAAAGATTACGGTAATAGAGTTGGAATAAACATTCATCCACATCAAATTAGAAATAATTTTGCGAAAAGATTCCTGATGGCAGGTGGAAATATATATACATTATCAAAAATTCTAGGTCATAGTAGTGTAAAGGTTACGGAAAAAGCATATTTAGACCTCACAGATGCAGATATTAGAAAAAACTATCAGCAATTTAGTCCTCTAGTAACCATGAGAGGGGGTAGAAAGTAATGTATGCATCTATAGATCATCAGATCTTAAATAGACTCCACGGTCTTGAAATTTCTACCTACATGACTATTAAAAAGTTTGCTAATTTCACTACCATGAAAGCCCAAGTAGGAATTAGAAGAATTTCCGAGGAGATGGGTGTATCCAAGAACACTGTACTCAAATATATTAATAGATTAATAGATAAGAAGGTGCTTATTAAGCACACTTCTTACAATCCTACTAAGAAGGAATATGATACTAATACATATATTTTTGTGGGGGTGGTTCAAAAAGAAAAAAAGAGTAGTGCAAAGAGTGAAACAAAAACAAAAAAGAATGAAATGATTGTTTTGGATATAAGAAAAGAATTGGAAGAGCTATATAACAAAGATATAGTAAATAAGGCTCTAGTAGCCTTGAGGAAGGCTTTAGACAACAATAATACTATAATAGACATCAAAGCATATTTAAGCAAAATTTGCTCAAATATTAAGCTACAAATAGACTTATGTAAAACTAGAGAGAAGAAAAAAGAATCACAAAAAAGTAAAAAGTCTGTTACGCCACATAACAGACCTTTTAATAAGTTTCATAACTTTAAACAACGTACAGATTCTATGTCCAGTGAAGAACTAGAAAAATTAGTACGTAAAAAACGATAATTTAATTAAAACTTAATAAAAATATTTTCAGACATGTGTTCATTTTCAAAATAAATTGAATAGATGTCTAAAAGTATTTATTAAATTAATTCTATAGTATCTATAATTCTTTGTAAACCCCTACCAAGCCAAATAGTAAAAACAAACTTACGATTAAAGTAAAAAAACTTATTCCCAGTATTATAATTACTAAATTAGACATATACACAACATTCATAATAATTAATCCTTTTCCTTTTTTGTTAGTATTAGCCAAACCAATGTAATATATTCCCACAGTATTTATTACTCAAAATTGCTATAATTAAGAAAAGATGGAATCATAGATTAAATATAAAGGGGAATACACATGGATCAAAAAAGAAAAAGAGAATATATAGTTAATAGAACTAAATATGAGGTTACATTTAACTATTAACCTACTGCAACAGAAGAAGATTTTTATAAAATATTAGAAACTATAGTTTTTGATAAACTTAGAAAAGACATGATAATAGATTAGTGTGTGTGATTTAATTCTCATGCCCTTATTTTTTTCTTTTTGGAGAAATTACATACTATGTATTATTTAAATATACAACACCTTTATAGCTTCAATCATAAGAGTAAATTTATTAATAACAAACATATTGGCATTTGTAATTATTGGAATTATAATATAAACTTAAGTGGATTCTAAATAAGAAAAATAAAGAGATAAAAAATCTTTTTTCAATTATATGAAATTAGATGATAAGGAGAGTATGAGGATGATAAATGCAGAAAGAGTCTTTAAATTTAAAAAAATCAAAAAATTAACCGCGGTTTTATGCATTGTATTAATATCAACATTTATAGTTGCAGGATGCGGCAATAATAAAATTGAAAGCACAAAAGCAGTTTTAAAATCAAATGAGGTTGCCAAAACTATTACTTCAGATAAAGAACAAGTAAAAAGGGAAGAAGTATTGATAACAGAAGATTTACTTGAAGGAAATAAATTAATTGAAGTTGATGGTGGAAATCAATCAGGATATAGAGAGCCTAACGTTGTTGTAGATATAGGATATGGTGATAGAGAATATTATGCTTACACGAATGAATATGGTCAATTAGTTAAAGTGATAGCGAGGAAAATTACTTTACAAGATGAATCTACTGAACCTGTTCTATCAACTGGAAGATATTACAGAGACGAAGCTAAAGTTCCTGGGGTTGAAAGTACAACTTTAGACGAAGGTCATGTAATAGCTGATTCTCTTGGAGGAGTATCAAATGCATACAACATAACTCCTCAAAATAGTACCCTTAATAGACATGGAGATCAAGCATATATGGAAAAAGCCATTAGAGATGCAGATGGTTGTACAGATTTTTTTGCTGTAATAACTTACCCAAATACAAATACTCAGATACCAAGTCATTATAGTTACACATACACAATTAATGGAAATGTTGTACAAGACGAATTTGACAATGTGAATCCAGATGAAGTCAATGCAAAATTAGAAACAAATATACCAACTGAGAGCCAAACAACTACGATGAGCAAAGAATTAATGATTACTGAGCTGGATAAAAAAGCTGAATATATTGTAATTACAAATTCAGGAGGTAAGTCAGTAGATCTTACAGGATGGAAGATTATATCAGTAAGAGGTAGTCAGTCGTTTACATTCCCGAAATTCACTTTAGATTCAAATTCATCTGTAAAGGTTGGCGACTCTGCAAAAAATTCAGATGTAGAATTCCATTGGCTTGATGGTGAAGGTAATTGGAACAATAGCAAAAGTGACCCAGCAGAACTTTATAATCCTAAAGGTAAACTTGTTGATAGATTCGATGATTAATAGATTAAGTGAAAAGAAAATCTGAACTTGTAATTCATAACACAATAATTAACACTGAACAAGGGGATAATTCTCTTGTTCTTTTTATGTTATAATATTTAATTATAAATATATTTAAGGGGTTATTATATGGACATAAAAAATATAATAGTACAAATTATAGAAGAATATGATAGCAAAGGACATATCACAAACAAAGATAATTTGACAACCGAAGAAAAAGAAATGATTTTGAGAGATATTCAAAAGCATATAGATAAATATAACCAAAGAGAAAATAATTAATTTGAGGTGAGGAATAGATTATGCAAAGAAACATATCTTTACCAAACTAATTAGTTGTAAAGTTCGTAATAACGACTATAGATATATTTCAGATAGGAGAAAATTAAAAATGGTTAATAATAAAGTAAGCTGTACATAGGTGAGTACAGCTTACTTTCTTTTTGGTAAATTAATATGAAAATTTTTCACTAAATCTACAAATGGTATTGGCTTAGATATACCAAACTCCTCAGAGATAATTTCCTCATATCTCTTACACAATGTTTTTCCGTCAATTAATTCAATTTGATATTCCTTTGGAAGCTTTTCTATGTATTCTAATGCATTTTTATTAAATGAACTTGTGGTAATTATTATTCCTTTGTGAACTCCATCACCAACCATAGCACCGACTAGTTTTTGCACAATTTCTCTACCAACATTAACAGCGCTGACGTTTTCTCCATTATAATTAAGTAATTCAGCTAATTCTTGGTACATAAACTTTTTGCATTCTACATATATTTTCTGACCGTTATTTTTACAAACTATATCTTTTCCACCATCTGATGTTATAGATGTTACAAAAACTTCTTCATATCCTATTTTCCTTAAAAATAGAGCAGTCCATTCCTCAAATTCTCTTGCTGTAAGATTATATAAGTTTCTTCTGGAGTGAATTCCATATAAAAACTTTTTAATTTCGATATTTGCCAACTCTATTGATCTGAAATACTTATAAACTACATTTGTAATGTTTATTATAACAACTCCAAAGATTATTGCCATTGCAACATTTATACTCATAATATCACCTCATATGTATTCTATCCATATGCATTATGAGTTTATACAAAGTTGTTTTATATTAATGAATTTATTTTTATACAAACAAAAGGACAGCTAAATTTTGTAAAACATCCCTATTTCCGGACTTCTATCTAGTCCGAACTTTGGGGTTCAGTAAATTTTTACCTGTTCTATATTGGAAGTTCACTAAATATATAATGCAACTCTTGCAACCATCTATCCTAAAGAATAATAAAGCAAAAGGAGAAAGAATTATTCATGTGAACATAAGAGCTTTAAATTTAATCTTTTATAGAAATGTAAAAATGCTTTTTCGTAAAACTGTGTAAAATATGAGAAAAAAATAGTTGACTATTACATGTAGTTATGGTAATATATTCCTATAAAATGGTGTAGGAGGAATTAAAGTGAAGCTGGCAGAGCATATAGAATCAACAATTGAGAAAAAAGGAATTAAAAAAACTTGGCTCACAGATGAAATGGGTGTTAATTATAAAACTTTTTATAATAGAATAAAAAATAATGCATTAACCGCGGAAGATTTGTTGAAATTAAGAAATATTATAGGAATTGACCTACATCAATTAGCGGATAGAATGAAGGGGGAATTCAAAGTGAGAAAATTAAAATTTACAGATAGTCAGAGAACAGAAATGACAAATGCAGCTATTAGAATGTTAGGCGGATTTGATAATTTTATTGTGTATGATGAAGAGAAGAGTAGGATTAGATTTTGGGATAAAGAATTTGAATGTTTACCAGGATGGAGCAAAAATGAAACAATACCGGCAACTCATTATGAAATAAAAATGGGAAAAGATAACATCAGAGTGGCATTAATAGCTTTTGATGTAGTAAAGGAAGATAAAGATATTGAAAAAATGATGAATACAATTGAAGAAAATACAGATATTTTTGTTAAATACAAGAGTGGGAGAGGAGAAAAAAGTACTACTCTCATTTCTGACAATTGGGATGCAGAAAAAGATCTCTTAGAAGCAGAGTCTATCGGAGAAGAAATAAAAAATAGAATTAAGAAATTCATAACAGATCATAATGATGATGCGGTAAAGGTTTTTTCAGATAATTAACATCAGAATGATATAGAGTAAATAAAACTAATATTTGATTTAGAAGGATTAGAGGAATTACAATATATGCGTCTAATACATAATATGTACGAAAGAAAAGAGTAAGAGGGGATATTATGGGCGTAGGGAATAAATTAAAAGAAATCCGACTAAAGGAATATATGCTAGATAATAAAAGTGAGTTTGCCAAGATACTAGATGTTAGTATTCAAACTTATACAAAATGGGAAAATGGAAATACAGTACCACCTATAGAGAGAGCATTAAAGATAAGTGAAAAATTAAATAGAACAATTAACGACATATGGTACTTAGAAAAATAAGTATCATTTTTTTATGCATACATTATCATGTCATGATAAAAAACTATATGGTACAGGCAATTTTTATCATATCACTTCATACAATAAACTATAAATTAGACTATCAGTTACCTTGTAAGCTACCCATAAGTACGCAACTTACACTAATATGTGTATATTACTACGTTAGACCATATTTTCGACGTAGTATAGGAGGAACGACGAACGAATGTGGAGGAGTAACGAGTGACAGCCGAGGACACAACAATAGACCGCCCAGTCAACAGGATAGTAGATAGTCATGTGTGAGGTGAGTTGTATGGGAAGAACCAAAAATATGTTTGATTTAATTCAAGGTACCACAAATGAAAAGGATAAATTTAAAAATTCACTTTTGACAACTGGACTTAGTTCTATTTCCCTAGCTTTTCTATTTAAAGCCCTAGGAACTTTACCTTTGGGAGTTAACACGATACCCTATCAAATTGCCCTTATGATTGGTGGAGCAACAAGCATAGGAACACATTATTACCACACAGATAAGAAATGGGATACTTTATTCAATAACTGTAACTTGAAAAAAGGTGAAATGCTACCACAGCTCAGAGAGAAAAAGAAAACTAAGTATGGTTATTGTCTTAGATTTTCATTACCATTAGGTCTAAGTGAAAATGACTTCCAAAAGAATAAGAAAGCCATAGAACAGTATTTGGATAGAAGGGTTAACATCAAATACAAACATAAAAATATTATTATAGAAGTGATAGAAAAGGAACTGGAAAGTTTTGATTATGAGGTCGTTAAATGTGACGGCAATATTGAGTTTCCAGTAGGCTACAAATACAACAATAAAATTGTCAAAGTGGATTTAAGTTATGGTAGCCCTCATATGTTAATCGCTGGAGAGACAGGATCAGGAAAGAGTACAACATTAAGAGGTATACTTACAAATTTAATGCTTACAAAGAATAGAAGTCAACTTAAATTACACCTCATAGACCTAAAAAATGGAGCAGAATTCAATATATTTAAAAATTGTAAATTAGTAGATAGTTTTAGTAGAAATAAGACACAATCATACAAGGTTCTAGAGAAAATGAGTGCCGAAGTATATCGGAGATATGATTTGTTTTTTCAGAATAATGTTGTTGATATTAAGGAATATAATCAAAAATTCAAGAAAAAAAGGCTGGATTATCAAGTAATTATCATTGATGAATTTGCAGACTTATCAGGTGAAAAAGATAGTATAGAAATATTAATTTCACTAGCACAAAAGGCAAGGGCGTGTGGCATTCATCTTATCGTAGCCACTCAAAGACCTTCGGCTACAATTATCACAGGAGATTTAAAAGCTAATATTCCAGTCGTGTTAGGGCTAAAAACTATGAACGAAGTAAATTCACGTATCATAATAGATCACTCAGGATTGGAAAGTCTCAAGGGTAAAGGTCATGGAATACTTAGATATAATGGTCAAGAAATCGAATTACAATCTATGTATTTAGGTGCACAGAAGGCTAGAAATTTGATTAAGCATACTTACAGGAAAGAGAATAAGGGGATAGATAAAAACTTTGTTAGAACGGTAAATAAAAGGGATATAGGTGAAGTAGAAAGTTTTGAATTCTTTAGCCAACTAGGAGGTAAGTAAAATGATTACTAATAGAGATATAGAAGTAATTAATTTTATAGAAAAATTTAAATGTGCCAAAACATCTACTATAGCTAAATTATTTTACCCATCACTATTAGTAGCTCAAAAACGACTAAAAAAACTCTATGAATACAAAGAACTGCAACGATATAGGCATAATATAGCTAACGAATATGTGTATTACATTAAAAGACCCAAACAGATGAAACACAGATTATTATTAACAGATTTCTATGCCGAATTATCCCAAATTGTAGAAATAAAAGCATTTGAAAATGAAGTTATACTAGGGAACATTAGACCAGATGGGCTTGTAGGATATGTAGTTAATAATAAGAAGTATATTGCCTGTGTAGAAGTTCAAATAAGCAATCAGAAGCTCAATATAGATAAATATAAGAAATTTTACAATACAGAAGAATATAAGAAATATTTTCCTACTATCCCTTTAATTGTAGCAGTTACTAATAAGAGAATAGAAGAAGTCAATGAGTTCAAAATAATACAAGTGAGAGAAGATCTGAAAGAAATAGAAAGAGTAGTATTATAAATATATGAGTGGTGATGTATTATGTTGAATGATTAGCAAAATAGGCTAATTTTAATGGAGCTTATTGGGAAAGACAATGTGGATAAATATTTTAAAACTGTACAAATTATTCACTCTTTCATATGTTGCATCATTCTTTCAAATGCAGGTCTTTCTAGTGTCTTTCCAGAGTAATAATAATCTTCATTTACAATATAATTCCACCCGCGTAATTTATATAAGGCTACTCCACGACTTATCTGATTTTCAGTAGATTCTCCCTTGTCAGTAGCCTTAGATTTTCTAGCGTACACTGCTGCTGTTTCCATCCTGTGTCTCCCTTCTTATAGTTTTAACTACAAACATGCGTTCGGTAATATTACACCATAATTTCACATATCTACAAACTAGAGACAAAATTCGACAGACAAAAGATTTCTGTTTGTCTAAAATAATAATATGTATAAATAGAAAGGGGTCTATAATAATGGCATTCAATCCAGGATTAAAACCAGGAGATATAATAGATAATAGTAAATTAACAGATATATTCAAATGTGCTCCTCAAGGTGGAATGAGAAGATCGCATACTACAAACACTCTTACTCTTATTTCAGATAATACCAAACCACTATACAATGCCGAGTGGCGTGATGGAATATTACACTATACAGGTATGGGGCAAAATGGAGACCAAGATATAAATGGAGCTCAAAATAAAACTTTAAATGAATCAAATAGTAATGGAGTAGATGTATATTTATTTGAGGTATTCAAGAAGAGAGAATATACATATGTGGGGCAAGTCGAATTAGCAGGAAATCCATATCGAGATGAACAAATAGATATCAACAATAATTTAAGAAAGGTTTGGGTGTTTCCATTAAAAAAAGTAGATGATGCACTAATTCGACAATGCAATATAAATTCTGATTCAATTGAAGCAGAAGACAGGTTGGAATTTGAAAGAGATGCTAAAGCGTTAGCCTTAATTATTGCTTCGAAAAAAATAAGCCCACCATTAGCAGTTGCAATTAACGGCAACTGGGGTTCTGGCAAAAGCTTCCTTATGGATAAGGTTAAAAAGTACGTTAATATTTATGGAGGAAGAAAAGGGTTTTGTTCAGATCTTTTACCCATTCATTTTAATGCATGGGAATATTCAGATACAGATATATATGCAAGTTTATCTAATAAAATAATAAATGAAATTAACAATGCGATAAATAAAGTTAATATGGGTTCAGAGGAGCTAGTTATTGAAGAAGCTGAATCTAAATTACTTGCAAAGCTATATTCCGTAAAACGTTATCTAGAAGATACGGAAATGGAAAAGAAAAAGTTAGAAATGGAAAAAGAGAGATTAGAACAAAGTAAAAAAGATATAAAGAATAAGATTATAAAAGAAACTATAAAAGATGGAATAGAAAAAACTAAAAGAAGTGCCGGAAATTATAATATTCGTGAATATCAAGATATTATAGAAAGATTTGATAATATAGGAAATGATATAAATGTAATGAAAGGGTACATAGAAGAAGGAAATACGTTGTTATTCAAATTAAAAGCTATTCTTTCGTCTGTGAAAAAATTATCATGGAAAAAAACTAGTATATACATTTTATGCACTATAACTTTGGGGGGGATTATATATATATATTACGATAAAGTGAAGTTTGCTTCTTTAATAACAGGGATCGGTACAGTATTATCAATTGTAGTTAACTTTGTAAGAAATAAAGATAAAATTGCTTGGTTCAAAGTAACAAAAAAGTTAATAAATGAACTCTATGATGTAAAAGAGAAATATGAAGGAAAAGAAAGAGAGATAGAACCAGAAATAAACAACAGAAATAAAAAAATTATAGAAGCTAGCGATGAAATCGAAGAGCTTAAGAAAGAAATTGAAGAAATTAAAAAAGGTAAGTATTTTAATCATTACTTGGAAAAAAGGTTAAATGAAGGGACATACGTAAAAGAATTGGGAATAATAAACATTATAAAGAAAGATTTCGAACTTATACGCACCTATATAGAAAATGAAAGTACAGGATTAGATAGAGTCGTTTTATATATAGATGATTTAGATAGATGTTCACCCTCTAAAGTAAAAGAAGTATTACAAGCAATACATCTGTTTTTGTCGGATAAACTATTTATTGTAGTTGCAGCGATTGATATCAGATGGATCTCGAAATGTCTTACTATGGAATACAAAAATTTAATTGCAGATGAAAACGGTGTAAATCAACAACAAATAGCAAGTGTGAGTAATTACTTAGATAAAATTTTTCAATTATCAATTAAAGTGCCAAGTCCTAATAAAAACCAAATTAAAAGTTATCTTAAAGAACTTATTAAACATGATATTGAAATAGAAAGTGATAGTAATCATATTGATGAAATAGAATATGAAAGTATAAATTATGGTATGGCTGAAGTCGCTAGCACCATAGATGTTAGAGCTTCAGATGATATAACCATAGAAAGTATCATTATAAATGAAAATGAAATAAAGTTTATAGAAGATGCAATTATCGATTTACTAGGACATAACCCAAGAACTATTAAAAAATTTATAAATACATACCGATTAGTGAAAGCATCTAATAATATTGAGCTATCAACAAATGAAGTGTTATTTTTACTTTCAATTAATATTACTAACCCATACAACGCTGAAAGTATAAATGATTTGATTAATTCTGCAAAAGATATACATGAGTTTTATGAAAGCATAGAAGAATTAATTGATGAAGAAGTTACAACAAAACTGAATGATGAAAAGAAAGAAATGATTATTAAAGTAAATGAAGCAATTGATGTAATTAAGGAAAAAGGTTATATAATGGATTTAAAATACCTTCAAGAACATTTGTATACAGCGCAACGATTTATTTTAAAATTGTAATATGTAATATTAACGAATTATGTATAGACTGTAAAAAAGCAGCAGTATTAAACTGCTGTTTTTGATTATTTTTTAAAGCACTATTCCTTCCATTTACCATTTCCTTTTTCATCCACTGTATTTGGAGTAGGTAATAATTCTATAAATCTTGCTAGTACAACAAATGTCGTAAATAAACCCATAAGTGATTGAAAGCAGAGTATGTGGATACCAATTAATATCTTGTAATTTAAAGGCGTTGATCCAAAATCTGAATATTTGTAATGATATACAGCTTGTTTACGACATCGGAATTCACCTTATTTTCTGTGATGTTGTAAAACGTGTTGGGCGTAGTTTTTAATCTCGTTCTTCTGAATAAAGATACAAATACCTATAAAAAATTTTGATACTCATTCTGGCTAAAACTTCAAGAATTATAATGGAAAGTACTACCATAAAAGATATTTCGTGAAATTGAATGTCTGAACTATGTACTATTTTTTTCAATGGTGTAATATATTCTAGAAATTTATCGCCATCCAAGATATATAGAATGCCTGAAAATAAAACTACCCATTGCGATAAAATTAAAAATCTAATCTTTGCTCCATAAAAACCTCTTCGTATAGTATCTAGTCTCATTCTCATATCTTCATCATAAGAATTTGTCTTATCACAATATGCTTCCATCCCCAGCAACAGTAAACATATTATAATTCCAAATATAAATACTACTGAAGCTAAGAATAAAAATGATGCAAATAGTAAGTCAGCTATACTTACGATCAAGTTAATAAAATCATGATTAACAATACTTAAAATTGTTTGAAATTTACTTGGAAATACAGTTTTGAAAAAAATCCCCACAATAGCCACTATACTAATAACTTCTATAGATTGCAATGCATCCTTTACATCTTTATACAAATTTTTCAATTCATCTGATGAACTGATCATAAGTGCTCCTCCTTTTCTTGAAATAATCGTTTTTAGTAATAATTTTTTTAAAGAAAACTGTGACTAACTTTATAAATTTACGAAATTAATGTCGCGAATCATTACTGTAAAATATAATATTATAGTTTATTAGAATTTCTTTAAACTCTAGTAGCTTTTTCGTCAAGATAGCTTCTTACATCTTTTGAAAATATTAATAAAGTTGCTGATACAGAGTGTACTATTAATAGTAACAACATAAGAGGATGTAATAACAAGGATGTGTTATAACTTAATAAAATACTAATAACTGAATAAATTAACAATCCAGCAAATAGATTTTTTACCCATCTTTTACCTGTATAGATATAATACATAAAGGTAGATGTAACTAAGAATCTTATAATACCATGTGGTAGTCTATGTAAACCAAATTTAAAAGTTACGAGTGCCGTCATTGTTGCATCTAATAATAATGATGCACAAATTATTGAAATTAATATTATTTTGCCTCGTTTAACATTAGGTTCCATTTTTTATGCCTCCATAATTTAGATTAAATTATTAATGTATTTATTGGAATAGATCTTGTTAGTTATTTTAATGCAACATATCATGTAAAAATCATTTACATAGAATGTAGGATATTCTACTCTAATATTATTATTCTTTAATTTTTACCACAGTTATGAATTCTGAACCATAACTAACTTGAATTGAATATAGCCCTAGTACTGCTGAATTTAACAATACGTTTGCTTCTTGACTTCCATCATTATTTTTCATGTTAGGTAAGATACATTTTAAATATTCTACATCTACTTTTTCTTCTAGTTTATCATCAGTAAATACTTTTATAGAATTTAAAGTGTTCTGAGCGATTGTAGAGATTCCTGAAGCAACAATATCTTCTCCATATTCAGCATAGCCTGTAGAACCAGTTATCTCATAACCATAGATGACATTTTCATTATTAACATATACTTTTACAATAACTCCTTCATATTTTTCACCATTATATTCAGGTAATTCTTTAAGAATAATTTCTGCATTTGAAAACTGTTTTGTATCTTGAACTTTTGAATCACTTTGAGCACATCCTACAATAATAGATGAAATGACAATAATAAAAATAATTGCAAATTTTAAACTTTTTTTCATAATTATAAATCTCCTTTCAAAATGCTATATAGTGTGCTTATGTTCGTTGATACTGCATTTAATCGTTTTGAATCATGTAGGTTATGGTATCACTATTTGAAATAAGTATTTATTAAGAATATTAACGATGTAAATATTAAATTGTAGTTTTATAACAATTATATATAAAAATGTAAGTCCTATAGATATAAGATACGATGATAATGTCCCCATAAGATAAAATTCAGCATGTTCTTTTTCACCATCATGATTATTAGAATTTGTACGAAAGCTCGCAATTGATTTAAATAATAAAAAACCATATATAACTGTATATTCACGAATAAGTATAAAAGCAGATATAAATAAACCTTCCAAAATACCTAAAACTCTACCATTATATGTCTGAATATTTTTTTTAAGTCTATATATATTATTAATTATCCTTTCTTTGTCTTTAAATATAATTTCAATGAAAAAATCTCTAGAATAGATATTTAGGCATAAGTAAATTGACGTGATGATACCAAATTGCCATATCTTTTCCAAATATAAATTTGACAAATAGTAGTACATATACACAAAAAATAATAAAATAATAAAATTGGATTGATAGATTTTAACAAGTATATTTGGTTCAAATTTCTCTTTCCCAGTACATGGATCTACTGCAATTGATATATTGGCTATTTTTGAAAACAATACAAAATACAAAATAATTACTACATATTTTACAATAAGAATATTACATTGATATTTCCAATCAAATTTAAATTTTTTGCAATATAATAATAAAGTTATTTCAACTAGTGCTAATAAAATAGTAAAAATAATATTAATTGTATATTTAGTATTGATAATATGTTCTGGATCCTTCTTAAAATCTCTAATAAAGCTACCATCTTTTTTCTTTCGTTTTTTCCTCATGTTCCACTCCCTGTTTCGTATTATTAGTTTTATGTCATATTCTTTAATTAAATACATTTAAAAATCAAGATAGTTAGTACTGTTAATTACTAATGGGCAAGATACTAATATCTTACAATAATGTGAAAAAATTTACAAATAATAAAACTCTTCATTAATGGAATAACCATAAAGGAATTATGTATACTGACAAATTTTTCCAAAAAGTTACTATAAAATCAAATATAATAATAAATAACAAAATGTAATAGGGGGATAAGCATATGAAGAAAAGAATAACAAGCGTACTATTAGCATTAGCTTTAT
Organism: Anaeromicrobium sediminis; assembly: GCF_002270055.1. Lineage (NCBI taxonomy): Bacteria > Bacillati > Bacillota > Clostridia > Peptostreptococcales > Thermotaleaceae > Anaeromicrobium > Anaeromicrobium sediminis. Next base: position 147,228 of record NZ_NIBG01000001.1, read on the forward strand.
CATTCACAGTATCATATGGCCACAGCGGAAGAACAGATTGCTCTGGAGGCCACCACGATAATAAAAATAAAAGCGGGCTAGGAAGCTATCATTATCACCATGGATACGGACCACACCTGCATGAAAACGGAGTATGCCCATATGAAGTAAAAAATACAGTAGAGGCATGCTCAAGCCCAGTTAATACTGTAACAATGGTTAAGAAAGCTCCAACTGTAAATTCAAATGAGGTGAAAGTAACTTTAGTAAATTATCCAGTACAAATTAATGGAGTTACTATAGATAATTCAAAGCAGAAGTATCCTATTATCTCATACAACAACATAACGTACTTGCCACTAACTTGGAACAATGGACAGGCATTAGGATTTAGACCTAAGTGGAGAGAAGAATCAAAGAGCCTTCATATATACTTAGAAGAAACAGAAGGGAAGCTAGAGCAAGAGCTATTAAAAGAGGAGACAAACTCAAGTGAGAAAAGCTATACATGTGAAAAGGTAGATTTTGATGTATATATTGATTATTATCTAGTATCTGGTGATAGTGAGTATCCAGTGTTAAATTATAAAGGGATTATATATTTACCTTTGACTAGTGATAATGTAACTAAGCTTGGAATAAGTTTTGTATGGTCTAATGAAGAAGGAATAAAGATAAGAGGAGGAGAATAAGTGGAATTATTTGGTGTATATTACTAGGTATGAAATAAAAATATTCAATACTTTTGAGGGATTATACAAGAAGAGAACAATTAGTAATAACTAAGCGATTGGAATAGAGGATATAAATAGTGTTATGTTAACCAAATGTATATTTTAGTCATAGAAAGAGTTCTATTGCAGGAATGACAAATATGTTGATTTTGCTAAGAGAACAAGTTTGGTTAAATATTTACTGTAAGAAAGAAGGGATAAGAAGTGTACTTAATAAAAAAAGATATAAATAGGATTGAGAGAATTAATGAAATTGCATTTTCTGAATTTGGATTTAGGGAAAGAGAGCATTTGCAGGAATGGATTGCTAATGAACCATCCTGTCTAGGGGAAGATTTACTAATAATTCAGAAGGAGTTTGATGGATTTTCAGATACTAGAGAAAGATTAGACTTATTAGCATTAGATAAAGAAGGAAATTTGGTCGTTATTGAGAATAAATTAGATGATACAGGTAAAGATGTAACTTGGCAATCCTTAAAATATGCTTCATATTGTTCACGTCTAACTAATAATGATATTAAAAAAATCTATCAACAATATCTAGATAAGCAAGGTATAGATGTTGATGCAGAAGAAAAAATAGCAGAGTTTTATAATGATGACTACGAAAATCTAATTTTAAATAAAGGTATATCTCAAAGGATTATTCTTATTGCAAGAAAATTTCGTAAAGAGGTTACGTCAACAGTCTTGTGGCTAATGAATTATAATTTAAATTTACAGTGTTTTAAAGTAACACCATATGAGTTAAACGGACAATTACTCTTAAATATAGAGCAGATTCTTCCAATGAAAGATGCTGAGGATTATATTATCAAGATGGCAGAAAAAACTCAGATAGATATAAGTAATGAGAAAAAGAGTAAGTCAATTGATATTATACAATATGAATTTTGGATGAAGTTATTGAAAGCAATGAATAATAAAAGTAATTTATTCAAAAATATAAGTCCTATAAAAGGTAATTGTTTAGGTGCGACTTCAGGTATATATAGTGGAGTGTACTTTCAGTTTAGAATAAAGAAAGAATCTGCAGAAGTTGAGATTTATATAGAAACAGAAAATAAGGAAAAAAACGAAAAAATATTTGACTCATTATTTGGGCATAAGGTTGAGATAGAAAAGCGTTTTGGGAAGAATTTAATTTGGCAAAGAAAAGATAGTGTAAGAGTAAGAAAAATAATATATTCCGAACCCAAGGATTCTCATAATAAAGAGGAATGGGAAACTATAATAGATTTTTTAGTTGATGCTATGATAAGACTTGAAGAAGTGTCAAAACCGTATTTAGAGAAAATACAAATTGACTAATCAAATGAAGTGAAGATTTTATTTATAGGGGAAGGCTTATGCCTACCCCTTAATATATTTATTGACTAACCTATTCATATAAATCATTGTACCCATAATTATAATATTGATGACTGAAATTATGTAGCCAATATAAACGTAATCTTTGTAACTTTAGTATTTATCTGGTGGTTACATGAATAAAACCTTCTGTATTTGATAGTTCTGTACAGTATAAGAACTGTCAAAGTTATTGTTGTAATTCCACAAATGAATCTGATTAGAATATTAGTTAGTTCTAACATTTTAACTCTCTTTTACATAAGTCATACTTAGAATAAATATATGCTAAGTATAACCCAATAATGAATTTGTCAGAATATCAAGTCCTACGACTTCTTATATACGGTTCCATATTAATCTGTGTATTAAAACTTAAATAAATATATTGAGATAGGAGTGTTTCCAAATGTTTTTTAGAAGGGGAATAGGACAAGTTAGAATCTTAATATAATATAGTGATATATACAAGAGGGAAAAGCTTAAAGTTTTTTCTAAATATGACTAAATAAAGGAGAGGTTAAAATGTCTTTTGCTTTTTTGGCAATAGCTTTGTATATGACTATATTTGTTCACGAATTAGGTCATTATTTTGCCTGTAAGTTGTTTAAGGTTCCTGTAATGGAATTTTCACTTGGATTGGGGCCACAACTATTAAGCACTAAATATAAAGATACTCGCTTAACTCTAAAATTACTACCTTTAGGAGGCTATGTAGAGCCTGATAATAAAATTGAACAAAGATTAAATCTTATAAAGCGATATATAATTTTACTATCGGGAGTATTTTTAAATTTTATATTTTTCATTATGGCTATAGGATTTATTCATAAGAGTGGTTTTTGGGAAGGATTAAAGAGCATTCCATCAATTACACTTATAGTTATTAATGTAACAAAGGAATTTCTTGTAAATATAACCATGTCAGATATATATAGTCCACAAGCAAATGCTCAGCAAACAATGGTTACTATGAGTCAAAATGTACATAATCTAGGGTTTTGGAGATTTGTAATAACGCTGAATATTATTATAATAGTGACAAATCTTCTTCCTATTCCTATTTTAGACGGAGGAAAAATTATTATGATTACATTAGAAAGAGTGTTGCTAAAATTAGGGATATCTGCTGAAATGGTAGCTAAAATTTTAAATCCAATATACTTTATTAGTTTTATATTAGTTATATCACCCATGTTTATTAATGAAATATGGAATTTAGGGAGTGAAATAGGTTTATCATTATCTCAGTCGCTAGCTGTATATGCAATTGTAATTAGTTTTTTTATGGTAATATCGAAGAAAATAAAATCTTTTTCAAGAAAGATATAGCACAATCTTATTAACTAGTAATATTGTGCTAAGGTTAGAAGCGGGTGTTTTTTAAGTAACTAGTATATAAAATAAAAACTTTACTTGAATGTAAAAAAGCAGGAGAAATCCTGCTTTTTTTATTTGGATATAAATGTAAAAAAGGGAAAAAATTCATAATGCGTAAAGTTATATTATAACTTGTTTTTAGTATATGAAATCCTAAATGGAGTTATATAATCAGAAATCAGAGTCGTATTATTTGTATAGGGTATACAAGCTTGTTACTAAACAAAGAGTTGGTAAGATATATGTTGAAAAGGGGGACTTGGAGAAAAACGCTAATTGTAGTCCAGAGACTTATTTTGTAAAGAGGTAGTAGAGATAGAAAGAATCTTACTTTCTTTTTAATAGATGTAATACTAAAGGAGGAATACTATGAAAGAAAATAATAAATTAAGAGGTTATATTGGTGTAACTTCTAGAGAATGGTTTACTTTTCTCAAAGAAAACAATATAACACAAGATGTTAATTTTTGGAGGAAAAATACAAAAAAATTTAATTGTCTTAAAGAGGGAGATTATTTTTTCTTTTTAGTAAAAAATGAACATGGTGTAAAAGGTTAAAGGGAAGTTTGGGCATATGGTATTTATAAAGGTTATAAGGTGTTAAGTTGTAGAGAGGCATGGGAAAAATATAAGAAGCATAACGGAGTAGCTTCATTAGAAAAATTTCAAGAAAGAATGACAGCATTAACAAGTAGTAATGATAGTTCAACTTTAATAGGATGTATAATTTTGAATGATTTAAGGTTTTGTAGGAGACCACTATTTGTAAGAGTGATAGGTATTAGCTTTAGTAATGCAATAGTTTCTGGGAAAACAATTAAAGATTTAGATGTATTTAATTTATCTATGGAAATCGAATATTCTTACTTACAACCTGTGCAAGTTAATAACTATAATGAACAGTTACAATATGAAGTAGAGAGGTCAAGAAACGACAACAGGGAAACAAGGCAAAATAGATTAAGAAATGCGAACACTAGATCTCAAAGAATTGAAGTTATTACAACAATTTTTAGAAGAAATGCTGATGTAGTAGAAGTATTAGAAAAAGTAGATGGTATTTGTGAAAGATGTTGTAAACTAGCACCTTTCATTAGAGCTAGTGATGGAACCACATATTTAGAGGGACATCATAAAGTCTCTTTATCAGAAGGTTGAGATGATACACTTAAAAATACTTAGCTGTTTGTCAAAATTGTCATAGAGAATTACATTTTGAGTTTAGTTGTATATTTATTGATAGAGCAATGATAAGTTAGAAAATAACATGTACGTCCAATTTATTATTTTGCAGATTAGCTATCTATGAAGGGGTAGATAAATAAATGAAATGGACTAATGAGGAAATTAATTTATTAAAAGAGAAATATGGAACTATGAAATTAAAGGATTTGATAGGAAAATTTTTTCCTTATAGGAGTATTGATTCTGTTTCAGGCAAAGCTGGTTCGCTTGGTTTAAGAAATCATGATGGAAAAAAACAGAAATTGTGGACTAGCCAAGAAGAAAAAATTCTTAAAGAAATATATGGAACAATGAAACTAGAAGAAATGGTCAAACTGTACTTTCAGCATAGAAGCATAGAATCTCTTTCGAATAAGGCAAGACAATTAGGGCTAAGGGATTCGAATAAAAATCATCAGAAAATTTGGACAAAAAATGAAGAACAAATTTTGAAAAGAGTATATGGCAAGATAAAAGTTGAAGAAATTTTAAAAAGATATTTTCCTGATAGAACTATACATTCTATATATTATAAAGCTACTAAACTTGGACTTAAAGGTAAAACTAACTACAATGTTGATTATTTTGAAGTTATTGATGGTGAAGAAAAAGCATACTGGTTAGGGTTTATATATGCAGATGGATGGATTACAGATACATCAAATGGATATGAATTAGGTATAGAACTAAATATAGATGATTACAAACATTTACTAAAATTTTATAAAGCTATTGATATGAAGAATAAAATACCTATGAAAAGGGAAAGAAATAACCCAAGTGGTTCTAAAAAGATTAAAATGTGTAGTATAAAAATTGGTAGTAAAAAGACTTATGATGATTTAATTAATAAAGGAATTAAGAAAAACAAATCTAAAACTATAGAGTTTCCTGATGAAAAGATTGTTCCTCAACATCTAATGAAACACTTTATTAGAGGACTTATAGATGGAGATGGTAATTATACTCATTGGTATGATTCTGATAATGATAGATATATAACAAGAGTAAAGCTTACAACAGGTAGTAAAAGTTTTGCATATAAGTTTTCTGAATATATAAATACTAGTGTATTTATAAACTCTAAAATTTGGAAAGATAGAGGGGCATACAATGTTGTTGTTGGAAATAAGAATGAAGCAGTTAATTTTATGAAGTGGATATATAAAGAACAAACCATATGTCTTGATAGAAAAAAAGTAGATGTTGATAAAATTTTAGAATTTTATAGAAAATAGTGCGTTCTAAACAATAAAGTACCTAATGAAATAATGATTTCATTAAATAACATATTAGATTGTAGTATTTTTGCAAATAATATATTTGTAGGTGATTTAAATGAACCAAAAAGTTGTTTTAGTCCATGGTTATAATAAAAATTCCAATGACATGAAGGTATTGAAAAGGAATTTGGAAAAAATTGGGTACAAAGGAGTCGTAGTTGACTTACCACTTACTTATAAAGAGATTGAATATTGTGCTTTTGTATTCGAAGGAATAATTTATGAAATTATTAAGAATTTAAAACCCAATGAAAAAATAAATATTGTTGGACATAGTACAGGAGGATTAATTATAAGACATTTATTATCAACTTCTAAGTATATCAGTAAAATTAACAAGTGTGTTCTAGTTGCTACCCCAAATAATGGTAGTGAATTAGCTGATATTGCTGGAAATATGTCTAAAATATTAATTAATATCTTTAAAACTTTAAAATCACTGCAATGTCAAGAGGTAAAGGCATTAAAACTAGAAAACAGCCACGAAATTGAAATAGGTGCAATAGCAGGTAATAGAAACAACTTGTTTCTAGGATATTTATTATCAGATGAAAATGATGGTAGGGTTACAGTTAAATCTGTGAAATTTGCTGGGTTAAAAGATTTTGTTGTTTTACCATATGGACATAAAGAAATACATTATATGTGGGAAACAGCAAGATTAATAGATACTTTTATTAAGACAGGGAAATTTATATAGGAGTGTATTTCAGTTAAATATATTAAATAAAAATTTTATGGGAATATAATTTTAATCTAAAATAACAGTTTAATAGTGAGAAATTATATATTAAAGATCTATTATCGAAGAATAAGTTTCTTGTATATTTAATGAAAAACTAAAAAAGTAAATATCCAGGGTTTCTGGGTACAAGATACATCAGATATATTTATATATATTGTATCTTGTACCCTTTTTCTCTGGCGAGAGCCGTTGCTGAATCCATAAGTCTTTTTTTCAAGTAATTCATTATGCAAATGTGTATATGCAAAGAAATATGGAATAAATATAGAAAGCAGTTAAATATTTTAATGGAGTATAAACCTAATAGAGTTGCTGAAATAAATTTATAAAACTTAAGATCTAAACAATAATATAGTGAATTAATGTTATTTTAAGAAATTATAGGAAAGACAAAAAATATAGATACTTAGGTTTCTAAGGGGCTTTAACTCATACTGTACATAATTATTGTTTCAAAAACGGTGGATTAAGAAATGTTGGATAGGCTTTTTGCGAAATGGTATAGGACATCAAAATATAGTTGTTGCAAAAGGGGGAGCGGATAGATGAAATTTTTAGAACCCTTAAAGGTTGAGGAACAGCAAGCCCTAGTAATAAAAGCTAAGATGGACCCTGAGGCGAGAGAAAAAGTTATATTACATAATTTAAAATTAGTTTATTCTGTAGCTAAGAGGTACGTAAATAAGAAAACTGATATAGAAGATTTATTTTAAACGGGTATATTGGGGGTTATGAGAGCTATAGACAAATACGATCCATTAAAAGGAGCGAAGTTCAGTTCGTATGCGGTTATATGGATAAAGCAAAGCATAGGACGTAATATATTTACATTTAGTGAGGATATTTCTTTGGATGCTCCTGTAAAAGGTGCTGAAGATTTACTTATTAGAGATATGATAGAGGATGATTCTATTCCTGTAACTGAAAAGATAGAGGATAGGGTTTTTTGCCAGCAACTAAGGGAATTAATAGATGAGAAGTTAACAACGGAAGAAAAAGACATTGTATATATGAAGTATGGATTTAAGGTGAGGCAGTATACAGCTAAAGATATAGGAGAAAAAATCGGAATGAAAGCTGGAAGTATACCCGCTAAAGTAGAAAGTATATTACGGTAGCTAACTAGAACACCGTTTATCCAGGAATTGAGAAATGAAATGATAGTTGATCAGAGGACTTGTTTTTATAAGAGTAAAGACTACTCACAACCATCAAGTAAGAACAGTACATATAAATCGGAGGTGGAAAGTCTTGTAATACATAGAGAGTCAATAAGGGAAAGTATAGAGGCTAAAGAATTTTATGAATATTACTCTTCTTAAAACCTGTGAAATAACCCATATTAAGCAATAAAAAATCAATAATTTGTACTATGAGATATTATTATAACTCATTCCCCTACTGAACTACTTCATCAGTGGGGGTTTTTACCATCTTTTCATTTGGTAATCAATTGAATATTTTCGTTTAGTTTATGATATAATAGCGTGAGTTTACAGTCTTATTATAGGCTGGCATTATCGAAGTTGCTATGAGATACAAATCAAATAAAAAAAGTGTTTTAAATCTTAAATATATCTATAAGTGCTGAAATAATTATTTTGTTCTATCCTCCTTGCGTCTTATGTCACGAATATTGGGGGCAATTTTTATTAGGATAGAAGACATCTAAGTACTTAAAAATAAGAATATTGAAGTGAACAGGTGAAGAAATGAATAGATTAACTAAGAATCAAATAAAGAAGTTAGAAAAATTAAGATTAGAGATAGTAGAACAAACAAATAAAAATATGCAGTTTGAAGCAGTGACATTAGAAAGCAAGGTTATTAAGTTTGTTGAAAGCGCCTCAGAAAAAATTCAATTAGAAGCAGTAAAGAGAACGGCTATGGCTATTCAATTCATTAAAAACCCTTCAGAAAAAATTCAATTAGAAGCAGTGAGGAGCATAGCTGAGGTTATTCAATTTATTAAAAATCCTTCTAAAAAAGTACAATTAGAGGCAGTAAGACGAAATTGGGAAGTTATTAGATATATTGAAGAACCCTCAGAAGAAATTCAATCTGTGGTAGTAAATAAAAATTGGAGAGCTATTCGATTTATTAAAAATCTCTCAGAAAAATTACAATTGAAGGTAGTGAAAGAAAGAGAATTGGCTATTAAATATATTGAAAATCCTACAAGAAAAGTCCAAATGGAAGCATTGAGGAAATTGGGGAATTCTAATATTGAACATATTATCCAATATATCAATGATCCATTGGAAGAATTACAAATGGAAGCGGTGAAGAAAAAAGGAACAAATATTAAATATATTGAAAATCCTACAAGAAAAGTCCAAATGGAAGCTCTAAGAAAATCAGGACCTTTAGTTCTAAAATATATTAAAAATCCATTGGAAGAAGTACAAATGAAAGCAGTAATACTAGACGGCCAGGCTATTAGGTTTATTAAAAACCCCTCTAAAAAAGTACGTGAAGAAGCAATCGCGAAATCACTAAGAAAATCAGGACATTTTCAAGAACAATCAGAACATGATTACTTTAAAACACCACAATTAATTAATGATAAAACTAACAAAATATACGATAAAACTTATGAAAATTATAATATAAACGAAATTACGGACAATATTGATACCATTAAATCCAAATCAAATAATGAAAATGGAGAACTAGCAGATATAATGGAGAAGTCAGCAAAAATAATTGATGATATTTTAATTAACGAATATGATAATTATAATAATTTTGATGATTTAAGCAATAATATTGGAAATGGAAATCCTGAAAAAATAGAACGTTCAGTAGTGGTGACTAAAAGAAATCAGACTATAGTAAAGAATTTGAAAAAAATATATAAGAATAAATGCCAAATATGCAATATTAGATTAGAAGTAGGCTGCAATGAATATATGTCTGAAGTTCATCATATTCAACCTCTTGGTGAACATGATGGACCAGATATTTCTGAAAATATGATAGTTTTATGCCCCAATTGTCATGCGATGTTTGATAGAGGTGCTATAACCATTGATATAGATAATAATATTGTAAAACATATTAATCCGAATAACCTCTTAAATAATACTAAAATTACGATAAAACATTTTATGGAGAAGAAATATATAGATTATCACACAGATAACATTTATACAGGAAAATTAGTACAACGTAAAGACAATAAGTTAAACAGTAAATCAAATAAAAATTCTACCAATGGAAAAAACAATAAGAAAAAAATAGTTAAAGTGAACAATGATAGTATTAATGTAGCTTCATATGGTTCATTAGTAGTATTAATGGATATACAAACAAAGGATAACTTTGAAATTAAAATAGAGGAATATTACAACAGGCAGTTTATGAATAATATTCAAAAAAATGTATTGAGCAAAAGATTGGACGAAATTTTTTATTTTAAAGGTTGTTCATATAAAGTTATTAAGATAGAAAATTAGGGTATAATAGCGGCTGTGTATTTGGTAGATTGTTTTTAAAAGTATTTTTTAAATCAATTTTGAAGGAATGGATTTTTTTATAAATTCATATTATCAAAAACGGTGGTTTATGGTGCACTTTCTATAGGTCTAATAAAACTATTCAAAATGCTACATTCTTAATAATTAAAATAGTATCAAAAAACGTATCATAATCTATTTGCAATATGGTACGTTTATGATACTTTTATTATAGAGATTATTAGGAGGGATAGTATTATGTTAGTAGGTTATGCTAGAGTAAGTACACTTGACCAAAGCCTAGATCGACAAATTGATCAACTTGTAGAATATGGTGTAGATAGTAGAAATATTTATCAAGAAAAAATAACAGGTACTAAGAAGGATAGACTTCAACTGAATAAAATGATTAGTGAATTAAAACAAGAGGATATAGTTGTTATAGCAGATATTACACGTATTAGCAGAAGTACAAAAGATCTACTTTCAATAATCGAAGAGATTAAGAATAAAGGGTCAAGTATCAAGTCTCTAAAAGACACATGGTTAGATACTACATCTGAAAATCCTTACAATAGTTTTCTATTAACTGTTATGGCAGGATTGAGTCAATTAGAAAGGGATTTAATAAGCCAAAGGACAAAAGAGGGATTAGAGAGTGCAAAGGCTAGAGGTCGTAAAGGTGGAAGACCTAGTAAAAGAAATGATAAATTTGAATTAGTAGAATTGATGTATAAGAATAATAGTAAGGTAGTAGATATTGTTAAAGCTACTGGACTAAGTAGAACAACAGTATATAGATGCATTAAGGATATTCAAGAACAATCTTAGATGGTTGTTCTTTTTTTATTTTGTATATTAATTATCTCTTTTTGCTAAATTCTAAGACTAAGGATGTTAAATTATTAAGAGTATTATCACTTCTTTAGAGGTATAGTTCATTAGTAATAATCCTATTTCCGAGGTAATAGTGAAATTATGATGAATTGCAGCATATTTCACTAATGTATTGATATTAACACATAATTTATTGTTGAGCTTTGGAATATAATGTACGGTTATTTGTTTTTAGAGGGGGGTAGATAAACATTGATATATAATCGGTCTCTATGTATATGTATATGGGTAGATCAACACATGGACTTTATGAAAATACCATCGAACGAACACATAGTAAGAAATATCGCTATAAAGTGTATTGTTTATCCTTTAAGCAAGAATGACTATGTAATATTAAATCTAAAAGGTGAGAGATTTAATCCTAGTTCATTTGCTCGTAGATATACGGAACTTAGAGGAAGAAAAGAAGTTAAGCCTATAAGATTCCATGATTTAAGACATACCAATGCCACTATTATGTATAAAGCAGGAGTGAAGACGAAGGTTATGCAGGAAAGACTTGGACACTCGAATATATCGACAACTTTAGATATTTATACTCATTTATTTAAAGAAGATCAAGAGGCAGTATCTAATATTTTAGATAATAAAGTGTTCGGATGAAAAAGTTGAAGGATTATTACACATTGAATTTTATCCAATATTTGTATAAAATGTTAATGTTATGAAATACATAATTGGTAGGTAATACATGGATTATCAAATAGTATTGCAAACAATATCAACTATTGGTATTGGAGGTATATTGGGGGCGATAATAATAAATGAACTTGATAAAAGAGAAGAATTAAATTCATTTAATGTCTACAATGTGAACTTGGAATATAGGCAATAAAAGTAGTGAAGATTATGTGTATAAGATATTGGACGAAATTTGCAATGAAGGAGTGTTTTAATTATTATGACTAATGAACAAATAACTCTTATTGGTATTGGTGTAACCTTTTTAATAGGGGTATTAAATTTCATTTACAGTATTGGTAATAATCAGAAAACGAGATTTATAAATACAGTTACAAATTCGAGAGTTAAGTGGATAGGAGAGTTAAGGAAAAATATCAGTGACTATATCTCTTTAATCCCACAAAATGAAACAGGGTTTATTAAATTATTTGAAAGAAAAGATGAATTTATTGAAAGTTTTAAAAAATCTCATATGATAATTGAATTAATGTTAAATAACAAAGATGAATTCGGTAATACTTTGCTTACGGACTTAACAGAAATTAATAATAAAGTGTTTGAGATTATAAAATGCATTGACCTTATGAACTTTAATAAATTAGAAGAATACAAAACCCTAGGTCTCTACGCTTGTCGTGATGCTCAAAGAAGATTAATAAAAGAGTTAAAATCTGAAACTCAAACTACATTGAAAACTGAAATTATTAGGATTATTGGAAGTGGAGATAATGATCAATACTTAAATATGGAAGCTTGTGAACTTATTATTAATGATGGAATAGGAAGAAAACAAGATGCTTGTCTAATTTGTATTAATAAGTTTAGTAAAGAAATTGAAACTGATGTGGCTAATTTAATAAGGAACTGTGAAAAATTATTAAAAAAAGAATGGGATAGAGTAAAAGTTGAATCTCAAATTGGTAAGTATGATACGGACAATGAAGAATGGAGTGTTTATATTGGATTTTCAAAACTCAATAAGGCATTCAAATTAATTTTTTCTATTATGTTAATAGTTATAATATTATTAATTGTTATAGCTTAATAAATACATCAGTATCTTTAAGCGTTTTAACCTCGTCTAACAACATAGTTGCCATATGACGTTAAATAAAGAGAGAACCAATAAGGTTCTTTTTTTTATTGGAAATAAATAACGAAAGAGCCAATAAGGTTTTAGTCCGTTAGAAGAATGGTTAGAAGGTTAGAAGAAAATTTCATAAAAATAAAATAAGCTAGGGCACTCAACCCTAGCTATTTCAATGGTGCCGAAAGAGGGACTCGAACCCTCACGGAGTTGCCTTTAACGGATTTTAAATTACTTTGGATAAATTTGTACTAATAGTTAAGGAGTCATAAAGATATATACACCCATTTGTTTAAAGAAGACCAAAAAGAAGTATCTAGCATTTTAGATAGTAAAGTGTTGGGTAAAAGTTCAATGGTTATTACGCATTGAATAATTTACAATATGTGTATATAATAGTAATGTTATACATGTACAACATATAGGTTTATGGGTTGAAGATAAGCTTATATCCCGAATAATTACATAAACCACTATATGTGGATGAAAAGTCATTAAGTTTTATGGAAGAATAGTTAGGCGAAATTTTTTTAGAGATTTTAGATACTTATGTTTTCATCATTAGAAGGATAAAACAAGAAATTAAAAAATGATAATGCTTTCTTTTTAGAAAAATTAGCTTAGAAATAATGGCTTGATAATATGCAATTGTAATATATGGAGATATAAAACGAAAAGTTGCTCTTGTATCATATTAAAAATATTAAGGAGGGAGAAAATATGACAGTTTCACAATATATTAAAATTCCAAAAGGTGTTAATGTTCCGAAAAATATTTTAGATTCTAAATTTATAAAACCACCACTTGAAGTAATTCAGTTGGTAGAATCAATCTCGCCTGAAAGCCACATTTTTTTTCATGAACATCCAATAGTACAAAAGTCATATCGTAATTACTTAGATATATTTGTTAATGCAAGGTTGACTTATTGGAGAAATTACACTAATGAACCACTTTGGGCTAAAAGCTATGGAGAGGTATTAATATTAAGGGTGCTACATGAATTAGGTCATATTGTATGTGGACATAAAGGCTCTTTAAAGATTGAAAATGGGAAGGTAATACAAATCGTATCTGATACAGAGGTTGAAAGGTGTGAGAAGGAAGCATGGGATTGGGCAATTAGATACAGGAGTGAGAATTTAGAAAATTATATAAATCTTGTTTACAAATGTCAGTTATTTGCTGAAACACATCCATATACGGAAGTAGTAGATTGGCAATAAACTAAACATTTTTTAACTTTAAATAATATAAATGAAGAGATTAAGTAAGAAGAGAACCAATAAGGTTCTTTTTTTATTGGAAATATATAAAGCGAGTGCAATAGGTTTTAGTCCGTTAGAAGAATGGTTAGAAGGTTAGAAGGTAATTTCACGAAAATGAAATAAGCTAGTGTACTCAACACTAGGTATTTCAATGGTGCCGAAAGAGGGACTCGAACCCTCACGGAGTTGCCCCCAACGGATTTTGAGTCCGTTTTTTATTTTAATAGGGATCTGGCTTAGTAATTTCAATATATTCAGCGATTTTTACAATTAGAAATAAATGAATTTATTACTTTCTACTGTATCTTACAACTACTATCATTACCTGTAAAGTACTTATACCATATATTTATACAAATAAAAATAATTCTAATCTATATTCCTACCTTTAAGATACCTTTTAAAAGCTATATAATGATCATAAAAGGGAATTTATGCCCAAAAGGTATCATAATACCATCGGGTAAAAAAATAGCTTATAATGGCTAGGTGTAAAAAAAACAAATAAAAAGTAAAATATCCAGGTTTAGAAAATCCTTAAAGCCATTTAAAACACACCATCACAGAGGTTGAAAATGAATATTGAAGTATCAATTAAAATCCATATATATTCAATTTTTAACGTAAAATCCACTCTCATGCTAAAAATTTGGGTGGGCTCTAAGTGGTAAAGAATAAGAAGTACAAAGTATGTGAAGTTTTAGAAAATATCCCTAATCCCTTAAAAAAACAGCCCTATCAGAGATTGGCAAAAAAGATGTTATATGATAGGGAGAACTATACATATTTTGCATGTTGGAGTGCATTTAATAAAGATCAAATGTAACGGTTTAGAAAATATCCTTAATCCCTTAAAAAATCAGCCCTATCAGAGATTGATCCAAAAAATGATATATGATACGGAGAACTATACATATTTTGCATATTGGAATGCATTTAATAAAGACCCAATGGGAAAAAGGGTTAGGAGGTATTATAGATAACCAACTACTAAATGTACGCTACAAACCAACTAAACGTCAAAATAAAGGTAATTCAATAGCCAAATAGGAGATTTAGAAAGATGTATTATATGGTAATGACCTTACTTAGAAGAAAGTAATCCAAAACTTTATAAAAAATTAAGCCAGTAGAGGATATTCCATTATTAATTAGTGGAAGTCCTTTTTTTTATGCCTAAAAACAAAAATACAATTAAAGAAAGGAGTGATTTATATGACATTAATTAAAAAAATATCTACACAGGTACGGTAAAAGAGAAATTTAAAGTAAAGATATGATAACTATCTAGTGAGCTAGGAAACTTAAAAGGAATTGGAAGATGATAGAGAAAATTGTTTCTAAATAGTCACTAATAGATTATGCAGCAGAAATTTATAATTACAGATTAAAAAGGGGGACTTTAAACATGAAAGTTAAATGTATGTTAGATGAAAAGAAATATAATAGTAAGCCAAAAGGAGATGAAATAGGAAAGATTGTTAAAAGGTTAGAGAAATCTGAATGTAATATAGGTATAAGCGATTTAGCAGGTTTAATGGTACAAGGATGTACTTTTAGACCTGCTTTTTTAAATGGAAGTAAAGATGAAAATTGGATTTCACAACAATTATTTGCACTAGATTTTGACAAAGGGACTACAATTGAGGAAGAAATAAGTAGATGTAGGCAATTAAATATAATGCCTATATTCGGATATACTACTTTTTCTCATAGTGAAAAGCGTCATAGATTTAGGTTAGTTTTTTGTAGTAATAAAATTTTTACTATTTATGAAGAAGCTGAAAAAGTACAAGTAGCATTAATGAATTTATTTAATAAGTGTGATCCAAAAAGTAAGAATATAAGTAAGTTATATTTTGGGGGCACAAATTTAATATTTGAAGGATATGATAATAAATTAGATATTGATGGATTACTTTTACATAATAAATTACTTAAAAAAAAGATTTACAAATGCAACAATGGTAGTCGTGAGAGAAAAGGGGTACAAGATATAAAAGATATAAATATATCTAATGTATCTTGTACCCCAAAAACCCATTTGCATAATATGAATATTATTAATGCAATAAAAACGCATAATACGGAGTATCTAAAAAAATATATAGGAAATAAACATCAGATAACGTTTGAAACTAAAGAACAATTTTTTGATTTTATAAGAAAAATAGATTTGGGCGAGTTATTGGAATTACGCTATCCTAATAGTTTTAATTGTTTATTTCATAATGATAAGTCTCCGTCGGCTAGTATATTTGTAAATGAAGATACAGGAGATTATATTTATAAATGTAATAGTAATAGTTGTGGAGTATCTTTGAACAATATTGGGGTTATAGAAAAACTAGGTAGATTTAAAAGTAAATATAAAACATATGAATTTATCAAGGAGATATTTAATCTTAAGATTGTGGAAACGGAGTGGCAGAAGAAACAATGGCAAGTATTAATGGAAAATGTAGAATCTATCCATAATGGGGAATTAGAAAGAAATTGTCCTCAAGCATATAAGATTATTAAAAGGATATCACGATATTTAGTAGAGATGCACAAGATAGCATTAGATAATATATATAATGAAAATTGGACTGATAATGAAGGCAATTTATTATTTTATTCTAGTACAGGGTATATTGCAGGTAAATTAAAAATAAGTGATAATAGTTTAAATAAAATCAGTCAAAAGATAGCGGTTCTTGCATATCTTAAGTTATTAAATAAGGTAGATGATGGACAAGTTAATGAGGATATACTTAAAAAATCTAAACACCTTAATGCAACGAAAAACAAGGATAAATATAAACATGTTAATTATTTTTCCATACCTCCCTATACAGATGACTTATATAAAGCCGTGGAGCAACAAGCAAAGAAATGGAAAGATAATAACTATACTATGAGAGGTGTATCAAGGGAAATGTTTTATCGTGGGGAAGGGGTAGATGTAGCGAATTGGTTATATCCCCAATTTAACAAAGTAACTGAAAAAAATGAAGATGGAGAAAGTGAAATAGTAGATAGAACTACATCAAAGGCATCTGATTATAAAACTGCAGACATTGTAAAGACCATATTTTATCTTATAGATAATAAGGGTTATGCACGAGAAAAGGAAATAGTAGAAATATTAAGGCGTAAGTATGGTAAGGAAAATATTAGTGTACAAATAAAAAAAAGTATAAAGCAAATATTTGAAGAATATTCTCTGAAAAAGCTAAGAACTAACAAAATAATAAAGGAACACTATGGGATAACCGATAAAGGTTATCCTTTAATTATTGTAAAAAATGAGTTCAATATTCAGAATATTTAGACTATAAATCAATTTTACTATGCCAATATCTTGAGCGTATAGATTTTGAAATTAATATCGATAGACTTTGTTTATTTATACAAAATGAAGAGGTCTATTCTTGTGCAAAAAAGAAATTACTAATTGATTAATTTATGATTTATTCTAAGTTAAAAAATTTATCTAGGAAAACTATGACGAATGTCGAAGTATTTATATCAAATTAAACCAGGTGTAAATAAGCAAGTTTACAGAGATAGAAAGAGATATGTAAATACATATATATGATTATAAAATTTTTGTAAGTATTATATCATGTATGTAAAGAATATAGACAGTTTGTTTGCAAAGTTGTCTATATTCTTTTTATGTCTCTTAGTAAAATTAAATGACTATAAAACAGAAAGCAAAAAACATGGAAAGTGCATCATTGTAATAAGTTATATTAAATACAAAGTAAACGGCAAAATAAATTATAATAAAATCAAACTGATTTAGAAGATTAATAAAACTATAAAATAGGAAAATTAATAGTTTATAATCATAACTTAACAGTATTGACTATGATTGTTATGTCTAGTATAATAAATACATATAATGTAATCAAAACTTATGGTCAAAAGGGGTTTGATAATATGATATATGGTTATGCTAGAGTAAGCACAACAGGACAGATGAAAGATGGAAATAGTTTAGAGCATCAAGAAAAACGATTGATAGATGCAGGAGCAAAAGAAATAATAAAAGAAGGTTATACAGGAACTACATCTAATAGACCACAATTTCAGGAACTGTTAAGTAAGTTAAAAGAAGGTGATACTTTAGTTGTAACAAAGCTGGATAGATTTGCAAGAAGTACAATACAAGGTGCTACAATTGTACAGAACTTAATTGACAAAGGAATTAAAGTTAACATACTTAATATGGGAGTACTAGATAATACACCAGGTAGTAAATTAATTAGAAATATATTTTTTGCTTTTGCAGAATACGAACGTGATATGATAGTTGAGAGAACACAAGAAGGGAAGGCTGTAGCAAGGACTAAGGATGGATTTAAAGAGGGTAGACCTAAAAAATATACAATAGAGCAATTAGATCATGCTATGGAATTACTAAATAAGCATTCGTATACACAAGTAGAAAAGATGACTAAAATTAGCAAGGCTACATTAGTAAGAGAGAAGAGAAAAAGAAAGAAATTAGAGTAGTTTATTCTACTCTTTTTTTGTGTCAATAAATAAATTTACAATACTTTATATTAAGGTGGTGTTTTGATGAAGATTAAACTAACTTCTAAAATTAAAGAAAGAAGAATGGAACCTCATCTTAATCAAAAGCAATTAGCTGGATCAACTGGATTCACTTCTAGCTATTTGAGTAATCTTGAAAGAAGTATAAATCTTCCTTCTATAGAGGTGTGCTTTATATTAGCTAAAACTGTCAATTGCTCAGTTGAAAATTATGGACATGTAGTCATACAATACAAATAAAATATAACTATGGATAGGGAATAGATAATGCATTTTAAATAATATATAGTACAATGTAGGAAAGTAGAAGGATCATATAAAATATGTATTATGCTGTACTTTTAATCGTGTGTACAGGGGGTAAATAAACATTTATAAATTACAAGTCTCTTTGTGAGGGTATATGAGTAGATCAGCACATGGATTTAGTAAAAATGGTATCGAACGAACGATAAGTAAGAAATATACTAAAATAAAGATTATCAAATTTATTTTGAAGAAACATGTTATGTCGCGAAGAAATCAAGTATGTTTAATTGTATTTTATTTTATGATATTTTCAAAATGGGTTATATAATTACCTCTTTTTCATTAAATTCCGAGTAGAATTATAATAGAATAAATTATGATAAGTACAAAATGTTTAATACATTTTTAAATTATAGATTTTATACTGTTATTTTTAAAAGAGTTATAATTCTTTCCATTTAAATTATTACATTGCTTGTCTATGAGAGTTTAAGTCCCTTCTCCTTCGTCAAGTGAAAAATGAAAATAGGATGAGTTGTACGAGGATATATAACAAGGTGATATTACATGGTATTATCACTTTCCTATTTTATTAGGTTCAACAAATGTACCCTGCTGAAGGGTGTGTAGAGCATTATTCAACTTTTCTACTACTTCTTGTCTTGTTGTACCATAGAAGAATTTTCTTTTTTGCTTTCCTTGTGAATCATACCCAATGGTAATAGCAGCACACCATTTACCATCTTTTTTTTTACTTATTGTTCCTTCGTTATTTCCTCTTTTCTTTGGAATTTCTACGGTTCTCCTTTCTAGGTTGATATTCTTTTCTTGTAAGTTCTTCTCCTGATAGAAATCCCCTTTACAGTATTTGAAGATAACATAGTCGAGAAATTTTTAAAGAAGGAATTTAGAAAATTACATGTAAAAAGATGGGACAATACTGCAATAGATAGAATTAAGTCATTTAGGACATTTAATATTTGGAAAAAGAGTGTTGCTAAAAAGGAGAGAATTTATGTTTAATATCTTTAATAAGAAAAAAACGAAAAGTACTATGATTAAATTAATCGTTCTAAGCGTCCTGCAATAATCATATAAATATTTTGTGGACTGTTTGCATTATGCAAAAGGTTTACACTCTTAGAACCTCAATGTTTGTTATAAAAATAATAAAATAAGTAATAAGAATCAAGATAGGGGGGGGAATCTTGAAAAATAGTTATTCCATATCAGTAGGGGAGTTATTTGCTAATAATGTAGATGAGGAAAAATTTTTAACTATACTTGCAGATGCTGAAAAACATTTGAAAGAAGTACTTAATGAAAACAATCTAATATGTCCATATTGCAATCTAATCATAGGTAATGATTTCAAAATTGGTGTAAGAATACCCATTATATCAAAAGAAAATCCTATTCTTACTTTTTTTGCAGTTCACTCATTTTGTATTGAGAATGAATTAAGGGGTTTATGTGAAATTAATGAAAATGGTGAATTAGAAACGACTGCACTTAACTTTTTGGGTATGGAAGATAGCGTAAAAGAATATCAAAAAGAATTGCTGAAATGTTTAGATATGCTTGAGAAAGAAGAAATAAATGGACAGTGGAAAGTTTTTTTAAGGTATGATAAGGCGGGCAAAGTATCAAGGGAAATAATGACTGAAGCTGCAAAAACAAGGTTTAAAGAGATACAAGATAAAGGAAGTTCAATTATATGTCCTACTTGCTCGAAAGAGGTAAAACAAATAAACAGATGTCAATTACTATTTATTACAAATGGTAAAGGCAAAGATGCAAATGTTGAACTTATTCACAAATCTTGTGAAAGTAAATTTATGAAAAATATGAAAAGGAGGGGGTTTAATGAGTTTATTCATCGAACTTAAACCTGAAGATAGAAGAAATTCTGAAAAATGCAAAGCGGCAATTGCCAATATTGAAAAAGTATTTAAGGAAAAACGATCACATAATGAAAAAATCACTTGTGCTATATGTAATAAACTACTTTCAAATCGTTTTCGTTCAGCCTGTCGTGTAATGGCAAATAGTAAAACTGTACTTGTACATCCTGTACATATTGGTTGCATAAAAGAAAATTCACCTATGAATGAGTTATTTGGGAATAAAAAAGAATATGTTGATATGTCTACTATTGACTTAATAACTATGATTAATATTATAGATACACTTCATAAATTGGATAAGGAAGATAAATTGCCTGAATTAAATAACGATATACTATCATCTAACTTGCATATGCCTAATCCAGAAATCAAAGGACAACCGTTTTATACAATGGTAGAAATTAAGAATGGTGTATTAACTGGAAATATTGAATCTTATAATCATAAAGGTAAATATTTACCTATGCTTTATGTATCAAAAAGGGTTGCAGAGCGTGCAAAGAAAATTAAAGATAATGCTTTCAAAAATAATTATTATGTAGCAGGCATTTCAGAAGAAGGCTTAAATGACCTTTTTTCAAGATATAGTGAGGAGTCTATTGTTGTATTAGGATTTGAAGGTGAAAAAGGTGTATCTATGCCTTTAACGTCAAAAGAAATATTAAATGGTTTAAAGCCTAACAAATGGCTTTCAAAAATAATTATGGAACAACAATAGTATAGTTTTTTCTGTGATGCTAGATTATAATTTTAGATTTGGCAGAAAGCGACTCACTCTACTAATATAATAAAAGGACTATGAAAAATGCAATGCACCCCTAATTCCGTACTAAATAGAAGTCTGGGAAAGGGGTGTTTTATTATGTAATAAATATCTGGTTTTGTTAACTATAGGAATGTAAATAAGTTTTAAAAATGTGAAATGGTACATTGTTGCTCTTTTAAGGAGTAAATGGTTTGCCCATAACTTTGTAATTAATAAAATACTGGAGTTAGTATAATTCTATAGACACTTTCTAGGTAAGTCTTTGTTTGACTTTGCGTGTCGCATATATTCATGTAAGTTCAAGTTAAATAATTAATACAGAGTACTAATGTGAAATATCAATAAATATAATTAAAAAAAGAGATAAAGGATATCAAAAAGATAGGAGGACAATAATGGAAAGCTACTACAGGCTAAAAGAAAGTTTAGGTGAATTTTTAAAGATTTTTTGTTATCTTGCTGTTTACAGTTGGATTATAATGATTGTTTGGAATATTATAGCAAGTTTTTTCTTAATTAAAATAATTACATTCAAGGTTAGTTTAGCGATAGTAGTATTTGTTAGGCTAGTAGTTTCTCTAATAACTAAGGGACTAAAAGTTTAATATTATTTTCAATTTTTTTATCTGCTACATATAGAATTAATATATTTGGACAAGAAAGGGAGAGGGATGGTTTGGGAGCTCATATATTACTAAGAACACAATCTTATGAGAGTCCATATAAACATGCGTTATTAGAGTTAGTAAGTATACCTGGAGAGATACTAATACTTTCAGCAGGATTTGCAAAAGACACTGTGTTTGAGTTGAATAAAGGGAAATCTAGACTTATTGAAGCTATTTGATTTTTTAGTAGGTTGCTTAGATCAAGCAAACAATGATAAAATTTTTCCATCTATTATTGATGTGTCTTCATATATGAATGAAGTACATATTTTAACAAGAATTGAAAATCAGATAAAAAACTATATTGAAGAGGAAATTTTAGTGGAAGTGGATTTAGAATATATAATAAAATTACCAAAATCATACTCAAAATACATTCAGTATGAACATACAAACAATAAAATTGAAAAAAAAGAAAATATAGATTTGGAAAAGATGAAGAATATTGATTGGAAATCTGTACGAGATTGTTTTAAATATACAGATGATCATACAGAAAAAGAAGTGAAAAAATTTTGATAAATGGATTAATTATCAAGTTGTATAGAATGTGGCGCTTGTGTTAATGTATGTTTATACAATGCTATGTCTTTATAAATCATAACTATTGATACATAAACTAGACCAGGATTACACCTGGTCTTTCTTATACCTAAAATCACTTTGCAAAATAATTTTATATACAACTCCAACCATAAAGTTATACGCAAAATTTATAAGCACGCTATGGAAACCGTTAGAGTAGGCGTCGTTACTCCTGCTTTTTTGAATACAATTAGCGATATTTGTAAATAATTATACCTGAGGTGATATAATATGAGAACCAAAATTATAATACTTAGTATTTCAATAATTGTATTAATATTACTTGCTACTATAACTAATCCAGATAAAGATGAGTATGTAACATGGATTAAAGAAGGGTCAATTGAAAAAGTGATAATATTTTAGAAACAGGATATGTAGCTCTATTTGGAGAAAAACTTCTTAATGAATCAACTAAAACTGATAATTACATATTGTTCACAGTATATAATATAAAGCTACATGACAATAAAGAAATAAAAGTTGTTGGTTTATTCAATAACTTTATATCAATAGGTAACTATGATACTGCAGAAAAAGAACATGGGAAATAATAATAGTAGTAAAAGGCATTAGGAGGGATTTTTTGAGATATTGTACTCTTTGTAAAAGATACATTGAACCCGTAAAAAACAGATGGAGCTGGGCATGGTTCATTATTTTATGTTTTACTGGTTTTGGTGGCATTGGATATGCATTATATCATATTATAATGAAAAAGAAAAAACGTTGTTCAATATGCTACACAAAACAATTAACAAAGTACAGTCCAGGTGATGCTGAAACTAAGAAGCTTGAAAAAGAAGAAAAGAGAGAAGAAAGAAAACAATTGATTAAAAATACAAAAAACAAATTCATAGACACTATTAATGGTGATGGTGAATAGCACTCAGGTATAGGGTGCGATTTTAATTTATATAAAAGCTAAACTTAATGGTTTATAATATAAATCAACTTATTAATTATTTGGTATAAATTGTTTTACATTTAAAAATATTACATATTGTTATAGAATTTAATTGTATTGAGATTGTCTTATAAAGCTAATATGTTCGATAAAGAAACGTTTTATATGTAATAGACTTTTGATGCTATTAATTAGATATATGCAAAACGTTTATTTGTTATTTGCCCTAGCGGAAATCAGATAAAAGGAGGTTGTTTATTAATGAAGAATATAGGAATCGAGAAAAAAATCAACAAGAAACTAATAATTGCTTTGATAGGTCTCATTGTAGTTGGGACAATTGTTGCTTATATGTACTGGGTTAGAACACCTCAGTATTCTCTAAATCAAATTAAGAAAGCTGTACAGCAGCATGATTTAATTACTTTTGAGAAGTATGTTGATATAGACAGTTTAGTTACACGTTTTATTGACCAAGCTATAGCAAAAGAAATGCACAACTCTACTGATGGTACTGCAAAATTAGCAGCTGGCTTGGTTGAAATGATTAAGCCAAAAATTGTGGAAAGCAGTAAAAATCAGATAAAGGCATATATTGAGAAAGGAGATTTTGAAGAAACAAAAGAAAACGATACAGGAATTTCTGTTAAACACTTTTATAAAGGCGTTGAGTTTAGAAGTATAGACAAGATTAAAAAAAGTGGAAATATTGATCTAGTAGCCTTAAAGATTTATAATAAACGGTTTGAAGAAGAGTTGATTTTGGAAGTTAAAATGCGTAAACTTGATAGCTATTGGCAAGTAGTTGAACTTAACAATATTGGAAGTTTGATGGATAAAATTGAAGAATTAGAAAATGAGAAGCTTGCTGAATTGAATAAGCCTATTATTGAAGAAATGAAAAATGCTGTTTCTTATGAGAACATAGAAATTCGAAAAATAGAAGGTGATGATTGGGGTTTTAGCAAAGAAGTGCATTTTCCTGTTACAATTAAATGTTTAACTGATAAAAACATTGCAGGGTTAGGTGCGACTATTATTGTTAAGAATAAGCAAGGTAAAGTTATATTAGAAATGCCAGTTAGGTCAACTAGGAGTACATATAAAGATAAAGTTAGTGTTGTTAAATGGGATAAAGAGATCAATCCATTTATAGAAGAAGATGAAATCTTATACAATACGTCTGCTTCTGAATTGGACGTTTCAATATATACTGATTATCTTGTATACGAAGATGGCACGGAAGTTAAATTATTAAAAGAACTTCCCTAGAATTGTTTCATTCAAAGTGGAATATAATGTAAAATTGATTTATTAAACATTTTCTTAGAATGTGGGTAATTACTCTAAGCCTACTAAATACAATCTATTTATTCTAGCATGGAGCTATACTCATGGGGCTGTCTCAAAATGATTTTTAGAAATCATCTTGAGATCTGCTCCATTTCTTCTTTCCATACAAATAAGACAATGTTATTACAATTCTAAACTTTTAAAACTTTAGAAAAAGTATTATAATGGGAAATAGTTATTAGTTTTAGGAAATAAAATGAAAGGAGAAAAAAAATAGAGTCAATAAGGTTTTAGTTCGTTAGAAGAATGATTAGAAGGCATATAAGTATACCAGTTAAAAGCGAGTTTAACTCGGATTAAAATAACTAAGTGACATTAAGTCACTCAGTCATATTAGTAGTGAGAAAATCTCACGACTAAATAATTACTTTCCTTCTTAGAGAATGACAGTCTAATTTTACATTCCTGTATTAGTGAACTAATAGAATTACAAATTGACAAGCTAATTTAATGAATATATAATTTAGATTAAATAAGTGTATAAATTATTATAAAATTAACGCATAAATTATTATAAATTTATCGGTGTGAATTATATCCATCTATAGCTAAGAAATTTAACACTACTCCAAGTAAAGTTGAAAGAGCTATAAGACATGCTATTGAAGTAGCATGGAGCAGAGGAAAAATAGATACTATAAACAATCTATTTGGATACACAGTACATAATGATAAGGGTAAGCCTACTAATAGTGAATTTATAGCTATGGTAGCAGATAAATTAAGAATAGAAAGAACTGCAGTTTAAATGGCTTAATTTCAATAGGTAGAGTGGGTTGTTAAATTTTAACATCTATTGAATGTAGGCCAATTTATACGGTTCTAAGCCAACTTATATGTCATTAATAAGCCAATAAACATCTCATATTTATAGGATGCAAAAAACTATAGATGTGAGGTGTTTTTTATTATGCAAATGACAGATTTTGAGTTTCAAATTGACAACTTTATGATGTATTGTACGAGCAAAAATTTATCACCGAAGACTATGAAGTCATATGAGCAGACATTAAAATTATTTGCTAAATATCTACAAGATAATTTTTCAATTGAAGATGTTGAAAGGGTAACAACAGGGCATATAAGACAATATGTAGGTTATTTACAAGACAGAGAAAATATACAGTACTAATCAATGAGAGTACAAGGAGTTGTAACTATCCAGCAAATAGAACTGACTGTGGGAAGAAGATAAGCAATTCCACAATAAACAACTATATTCGAAATATTAAAGTATTTTATAATTTCTTGTTTGATGAAAGAGAAGTTAGAAAAAATCCAGTTGAAAGAATTGCATACTTAAAAGCAGAAAGAAAAATGAAGGATACAATAAAACAGGAAGATTTTAAGTTGTTACCTAAAGCATTTGACACAACAAAATTTCACGGTTACAGGGATTATATTATTACGAAATTGTTGTTAGATACAGGGATGAGAGTAGGAGAATGTTTAGCACTATTAGTTGAAAATGTAGATATGAAGCAGAAAACTATATTACTCACCCATAGTGTTAAAGGAAATAAAGAAAGGTATGTATATTTTTCCTTTAAGATGGGAGATGAGCTGAGAAGATGGATACAGTATAAAGACAGAAATAAGGAAACAGATCTGCTGTTTCCTTCATCTAGAGGAAATATGATGAAGATACATCTATTTGAGAAGAATTTGAGAGAAACAGCCAGAAGAGTAGGACTAAAAGTACATCCACATCAGTTGAGAAATAATTTTGCTAAACATTACTAACTAAACGGTGGTGATATGTATATCCTAAGCAGGATTGTAGGACATAATAAAACTGTTCATGCATATGTAGTGAAAGGACATGAGTTAGAAGCATTATTTAACTTTGTTATAGTATTCTCTTGATAAATGCGATAATGTCTATAAAGCACGCTGTGGTACTCAGAAAGTGGATAGGGATGTAAGGTACTACTTGAGGAAATAGTGTGAACACAGCAAAGTCTATGACACTGAGAGGTTACTGGGGAACTCAAAACTAGCTATCAAGGTACCTGAATGCATGAGATGAACTCAAAGCTAACTAAACTTTATATATGAAAAATCAATAACAAAGAGATACTTACAGTCGATTTAGGATAGAAATATACTGTCTATGTCTATGAAAACCAGTCCTTGGATGAATCTGAAGTAAGTGTAAAGGTTTGGTTATCACTGAAGCTTTCAAGCCGTTTATACAATGCTATATAATTAGATAAAAATTTAGAAATCAGTAACGGATGAAATTAAGTATCTAAATGTACATATTCCATATTTCAACATAATATAAAACTAGAGAAGTTTTATATTTTAATAATGCTTGGAGAGGAGAGATATATATGTATACTAACTTTCCTTATAGAATAAGTGAAAAGAAGTTAACTTCTAATATAACATATATAGTAGATTTTAAACGCAGGGATGTAAATGGTGATAAAATAAAAGATAATATATACTTACTTGCTAAAACTCCATATGGCTTAGACTTTCCATATGCTAATGATATAACCTTGGTAATACAAAATGGTGTAAATAATATGTGCACTTGGATTCCTCTAAAAGAGAATGCAGGGTATATGCCTAAGCTATATTTACAAGATTATACAGGAAATGGAACTGATGATATTTTAGTTAGTATATTTACTGGAGGAAGCGGTGGAAACTATTACTACTATGTATATTCTTATTATAATAACAAACCTAAGAAGATATTTGATTTTGAGGAATTTAACAATAGGTACAAATATGATGTTATATACAAAGATAATTACAAAGTAGAAGTAATAAATTTAAGTACAAATATAGGATATATAATAGATATTAGCATAGAAGATCCTATATATTTGAAAAAAATATATGATGAAAAGGGTAAACTTAAAAATCCTGTTAGCGGAGATGTCCATGATTTAAGTGGTTTGGATCCTATATCGGTTGATGGAGACGAGATATATGAGTTAATAGCATTACAAAGGATTTCAGGCAAATATCTTAGTGATACACTAGGATATGTACGAACAGTATTAAAATGGAATGGAGTTCAGTTTGAACCAGTTGAGCAAACTATACAGAGGGAAATTACAATAAAAGGTAGTAAAGCTAACTAAAATCTCTTTACACATAGTTAATATAAAATTACACAATATTTATGGATAAAAAGAGGTGCTCCATCAGACATTGGATGCGTTGTAGTAGAAGGATCATTGGTAATGTACCGTATGGTAGTGTAAGTGATTTAATTTACTGTAATGAATATAATCTTACTGCTGAGCAAATTGTAGATAAGGCTTTAAGTTATAAACCAATTCAACTTTAAATTCATGAGTCGACAGACTAAATATAATCTGTCGACTTTTTCTTTTGGACGGGGTACCCAGTGCTGAATGATTCCAATACTCATACAAAGACATATATAACCCATGTAAGCTCAGTCGTTCATTTTACTTAAATTCCTTGTGGGTACAGACCGCCAGCTGTGTAACAGCCTATTCTAGCCAAAGTAGCCTAGTGGTATAATGGTGGTAACTGTAAAAAGTCACTGCTTTTTTATAGATACAGTTCTTCCTGCTTTATCGGGGCGGAGAACAGTTAGGAAGTACAGCAGAGAGAATCCCCTAATAGAGAGTGATAAACATGATATCATTGTATCTTTAGCAGAAAGTAAGAGTACAGTTGAGGGGATGGGTAAAGCTAGTTCCAAAGCGTTGAGGTTACATATAACTATTTAGATACTGTAACCGAAGAAGCTTTTGAAAAAATATTAGAAACTATAGTTTTTGACAAACCTAGGAAAGATGGATTAATAGATTAATATAGGGTGTGAGATTTGATTCTCATGCCCTTATTTTTCTTTTGGAGGTGCTAAAGAACTGCGTTGTTTTAAATATCATAGATTTTTGCTATAATATAACTAATTTGGCATTTTTCTTACATAATTTTATAATCGTTCAAGCTATGCAGTATAATACAAAGACTATTTGAATAAGAAGGAGGAGCAACAAATGAAAAAGGTATTTTTGTTAACTTTGGTATGTATATTTGTTCTAGGAGGTTTAGCTTATGCAGAAGGGAATGAACTTTCCGTATATGTAAATAACGAGAAGGTTAATTTTCCAAATGCTAAGTCATTCATTAATGATGATTTAAGAACATTAGTACCACTTAGATTTGTTCCTGAAAGTTTGGGGGCTACTGTAGGTTGGAATAGTGAAAGAAATGCTGTATTAATTACTACTGAGACTTCTAATGAAGAAGTTAAAAAAGAAACTATAGCAGATAAAGAACTAACAGGAAATCCAATATTAGATATGCTTATTGCTAATGCTGAAGGAGTAGAAAAGGCTCTTGTTGACAATGTTGCCACTTATGGAATTGCAAGTTACGCATCAGGAACTAAATCAAAAATAGTCATACGTACAGGAGATTGGGTCCTTTCAGATGATTACGATATTGAAATCTCAATCGAAGATTACCAGAAAAGTACTTCTTATGTTTATTGGGATATATTAAATGAAATTTTCCCAACAGAAGCAGAACAGGTTTGGAATGACACCGATACAAAAGCAACACCTCAAACTGATGTAAGAGGTGTTGCGGATGGAAAACAATATAAGGTAGTTAACTATACAAACACGATTAGTGTTTATGTTAAGGAAAGTAAATAAACAGAAAAAAGAGAGGGCTTGATTATTAGACACCTCTCTTTTTATTGTCTGATAACAACACTATACTTTAACACAGCCTATCCTTTTGAAGGAATTACATATTATGTGTTATTTAAATATACAATACCTTCATACCCCTATTCAAAATGATAGAATAACAAATGGAAAAAAAAGGATATTAAAAGGGGTTAGATGAAAATAAAATTATCAATTTTATTAAGTATTTTTATAATACTATGGCTATGTATACCATCATTTGCATTAGAAAGCACAACACAACCATTACCACAAGTAAAAGTATATTTTATAGATGTAGGGCAAGCTGATTCTATTTATATTCAAGCACCAAAAAACTATAACATATTAATAGATGCAGGGAATAACGATGATGGTCAATTAGTGGTAAACTATTTTAAAAATTAAAATGTAGATGATATAGAGCTTATGATAGCTACGCATCCACATGAAGATCATATAGGTGGATTAGATAATATATTAAATGCTTTTTCAGTGGAACAGATCATTGATAGTAGGGATATACATACTTCGAAAACATATACAGAGTATATAAATGCAGTAGCAATAGAAAAGAAAAATGGAGCTAAGTGTTTTTTAGATACGGATGCAACATTTGATTTAGCCAATGGAATTAATTTTAAAGTCATTGAATTAGGAGACGGTTACAAAAATACTAACAATAATAGTGTCGTGGCTATGTTAGATTACAATAATGCAGAAATACTATTTACAGGGGACTTAGAATCAGATGTAGAGATTCCTAATTTAGCAAAATTCACAGACATAGAATTATTTAAGGTAGGTCATCCTGGAAGTAGAACAGCTACTAGTCAAGAATTCTACACCAAGAGATTTTAAATAAATTAAAGAATAAAAATATTAAGTATATAGAACTGACTGCGAGGAAATATAATAGCTAGTACCGATGGAAATACTATTTCATTTGTAACTACTAAAAATGCAGTTAATAATGTGAATGGTAACACAAATACAACTACTAATAATGTAGAAAAACCTAGCAACACGAATGTAGTTAATAAAATAGAAAGTACATATGTAGGAAGTGATAAAAGTAACAAATATCATTATCCAGATTGCAGATGGGCTAAGAAAATTAAGCCTGAGAACCTACTTGAATTTAACGGTAAAAGTGATGCAGAAGGAAAAGGATATGTTCCGTGTGGAACTTGTAATCCTTAATAATATAAAAGAGTAGTAGGAAATTATATTCCACTACTCTTATTTTTTTGAAAAGTATAGTTAGTAATATTAAAACTATATTTAATGTTTAACTTTAGATTTTTGTATGTTTTATTTTAATAGACATAGAATTAATATTCTAAACAAGTGGTGAGTTGAGAACTTTAAATATCAGGTGCTGCTTATAAAAAATTCGTAGTTGCAATATAATATATATAATCATTAAAGTTGGAGGTATCATAGATGAATTATATAGTTGCAGATTGTGAATGGAACTATATGCACAGAATGAAAGGCTTTTGGCCAAATAAAAAAATGCCAAATGAAATTATTGAAATAGGAGCAACTAAAATTAATTCTGATACATTGCAAATAGTTGATACATTTAGGACATATGTGAAACCTAAGTTATACAGCAGATTAAATCCACAAGTAACTAAACTAAGCAATATTACAAAAGCAGATTTAGAGTATGGAGTTGGTTTTTTAAGAGCTTTAGAATTATTTAAAAAGTGGATGGGTTCAGATGTTACCTTTTGTGTATGGGGAACGAATGACATAATTGAAATTAAAAGAAATGTATCATTTCATGATCCGCAAGTTAAATTGGATTTTGTAGAAAAATATGTAGATGTTCAGAAATTGTTTCAACTTTGTATAATTCCCAGTGAAAAAAATTCTATAAGTCTTGTAGGTGCGTCTGAATTATTAGATATATTCGAAGAAGGTAATATTCATAATGCACTAATAGATGCTAAGATTACAGCAAGGATTTTAATCCAGCTAATTAAAAATAAAAATATTAAAGATATTAAACAATATGTTGAGGATGCTTCACAATTAACACGCATTAAAAAAGTAGATGTTAAGAGGCACTTTAATGAAATAAATAAACGGAAACTAAATATAACTTGTCCTATATGCGGAAAATTTGCAAGGAAGACTAGTGGAATTAAGATCAAGAAGAACGTATGTACAATTTTTGGAAAATGTGATAAATGTGGAATTCAAATAAAACATAAAACAAAAATTGTGTATGATAAAAATAGAAATTTTGTATATAAGACAACAAATAAAATATATGAAAAGAGTGAATAAGATGCAAGGAAATTGAATGTTTTAAAGGGCTATGGAGGAATTACACTTATTTTATCTAATACATACTATATATAAATGAATGAGAGGGGTTATTAAGGAGAGAAGAAGGACTAGAGAGTGCAAAAGCTAGAGGTTATAAAGGTGGCAGACCTAATAAAATAAATGATAAATTTTAATTAGTAGAGTTAATGTATAAGAATAGTAGTAAGGTAGCAGACATTGTTAAAGTTACTGGACTAAGCAAAACAACAGTATATAGGTGTATTAAGTATATTCAAGAACAATCTTAAATGGTTGTTCTTTTTTGTTGTGAATATATTAAGTATATCCTTTTACTGTAAAGAAAATTGAAGGGCAATATAGTATGCTACACAATTTTTAATTATATTTTTCAGGTTTTTAAACTCATAAAATTTTATTAATATCATATCTTTTAATATAGAGAGGTGATAAAATGAATGAGGAAACTTTAAAAGTTTTAACCAGGAATGAGGACACCTTAGAAGTTTTAACCAGGAATGAGGACACATTAGAAGTTTTAACGAGAATTGCCAGTAGTTTAGAAAATATTGAAAAGAAATTAGCTAAAGTTCCAGATAATACAAAAGAACCATTACGTGAAGAACAAGATTTATTAGATGAGTGGCTTAAGAAATTATATTAAGAGAACCTATTAATTTAGGCTCTTTTTTATCCCCAAAACAATCACAAAGGCGTTGATAGAATATCAGATTTGAAACTGTTGCACAAATATTTAACTAAATATTTATTATCTTATGGGTGGTATAAGAGTAGATGGTTTTATAATAAGAAATATGTAAAAAGAAAGTAGGGAAACCAATCCCTGCTTTCTTTTTGAATCTAACAACTACTACAGATGGTTGGTGGCTGGCTATTAGCACAGTCATTATCTACAAAATTGTTGCCTGTACCACTATCTACAATATCTAAGTCTGCATTGGTTTTCACAGTGTTTTCTCTGATATTGTTATTGTTACTATTGATTTGAATTCCATCATCTCCATTGTTTGTTATCTCGTTTCTAGTAATATTGTTTTGGTCTGATAAGAAAAAGACGAAAATACCATCCCCTTCATTGGTATTGATTTTATTATTATCAATAATATTGCTACTTGAGAACATCGCTATCCCACAACCTTTATTATTTCTTATTATGTTGTTAGTGATAGTACTACTTATAGAATTAATTAAAATTCCTCTATTTCCGTTATTTCTTATTGTATTTTTAGTTATAGTTCCGCCCAAACCAAAAAAAAGAATGGCATCATTTGCATTATTTCTTATTGTGTTGTTAGTAATAGTATTGTTAGTTCCTCTCATTAAAATGCCATTATTTGCATTATTTCTTATTTCGTTATTAGTGATAGTGTTGTTAGATCCTCGTATTAAAATGCCATTATTTCTATTATTTCTTATTGTGTTGTTAGTGATGGTCACGCCAAGTATTTCCTGTATGCCCAAAATACCAGTACTGTTGTTTCTTACTATGTTATTAGTGATATTATTTTTATTTCCAAAGGCACTGAGAATTCCAATATCTTGATTATCTGTTATTATGTTCATAGTGATAGTGTTTTCGTTTGAAAAGGAAAGGTTAATTCCCACAGAATACATCTTGATTTTAAAACCCCTGATTTCTACATTGTCAGCCTGAATGAAAAATCCTGTACCTGTCATAATTACACCATCAAGGACAACATTATTGCCAATGGCTACAATACTAATATCACTGGTATTAACAGTTACGCTTTCATTATAAACACCATTTTGAACCTGAATTACATCACTTGGTTGAGCAATGTTGACTGCATCTTGGATGGAATTAATTCCAGGAGAAGGTACTATAATTATTGGCATAAAGTCTCACCTCCTTTTTCGCTACACAATATGCAGACAAGTCTTTTGATGTGCTTGATAAACTGAATGAAATTCTTAGGGTGGTAGGAGTATGGTGATTAATCACCTCACAAGACCATTTCAGCGGCTTCAATAGATGCATATAAGCTTTATATAACTTAGTGTTGATAAAGAGTATACACACTACAGATCAACGCTAAGTAGATCTAGGAGTTCATATTTGAGTAGGTTGGTATAGATTAAAACCTCAGAAGTTTTGTATTATTGTAGTATAGAGCAAAGCGCATACATCTTGTGCAAAGTTAGTATATATGGGACCCTTAAAATTGATTCTACAGCCTCTGAGGGCCATATCTATTGAATAGTTGATAAAAGAAGATTGGATTTAGATGGCTGTGTAAAAAGAGTTGAGGAGAAAGTAATGTTTAAAGCCATTGATGTTCTAAGGAGAACGAGAAATTAAAATCTACTAATGTCAGATATATAGTAGAGTTTCTTTCGAGCAGTAATATATTTTATCTGCAAAATTGAATATATGTACGATATAGCTTGCTGTATAGTTAACATAATATAATTATAGTAAATAATAAATTTTATTATGTCTATATGAAAAAAGGATGTTGTTTTTATCGAGAGATTTAACCAACAAGTTAACGTATGATTTAAAAAAGGTGATTAGACATAAGGAAAGGTAATTTCAAACTGATTTATTATTAGATACGAAGAAGCGCTGTATTGTTATATAGTACCTCTTAGAGACACATAATATTTAAGAGGTGATTATATGGGTAGAAGAAGATATTTTAGGCATAGGATAGGATTTAGATTTAGTAAGAAGAATTTATGGCCGTTTGTTTTTGCTTCAAACTCTAAAGAATATGCTAGTAAACATGAGATTAAACTTGTCAATGGAGATAATCTTGTTAAATTAATAGATAAGGATTTAGAAACTATGTCACTTTGAATAAGGGTGAAGAAGAAAAAATTACTACTGAAGAAGTAGTTTTTTATATATAGGATTTGGTAAAATCTTTAGAACTTAGTAACTGAGTAGATTTAATAACAAGGAACTGATATAGTAATACGATTAAAAGGGCAAAAGATATATTGAAATGAATTATGAAAACAGCGTCTTGATTGTTTGCTTTAGGGGTAGAGTTCATACATTCATTAGCAATAATCCTATTTCCGAGGTAATAGTGAAATTGTGATGAATTGTAGCATATTTCACTATTGTATTGGTATTAATATATAATTTATTGTTGGGTTTTAGAATAATATGTTGCTTGTAAATAGTGTTGAAGTCATATAGTGTAATATTTTTTTGCTTAAGGAGAAAAATATAAGTAGACTAGATAGTTTTTTTAAATAATTTTTTAGGAGGAAAAGTACATGGACATTAAGGGTGAACTTGTAGCAGTATATAAAGATGAAACTAGAAGAAAGTTGAGGTTTAGAGGTTATGTTGAACATGAGGAAGATGGTATGAGTGATGTAGAAGTTCAAACACTTTATGATGAAGCAGGAAATTACGTAGACATGGATGAAATAAATGGTTTTGAAATATTAGGTTATGAATCAAAAGAAAAACTTACATAATAGTATTAAATTATAAACGTAATAAAAGCATATACGTAGTGGTAGGTGCTTTTATTACGTTTATAAGAAAAATATCAGAGTTTATAATTAGAAACTAATACTGTTTACTTTTAAAAACATTAACTAGATAGTATAACTATGTAGTTATTTTTTGTCTATGAGGGGTAGAATAATATAATTCAAAATAGATGCCTATAGATTTA
Organism: Anaeromicrobium sediminis; assembly: GCF_002270055.1. Classification (NCBI taxonomy): domain Bacteria; kingdom Bacillati; phylum Bacillota; class Clostridia; order Peptostreptococcales; family Thermotaleaceae; genus Anaeromicrobium; species Anaeromicrobium sediminis. Next base: position 182,961 of record NZ_NIBG01000001.1, read on the forward strand.
TATCAGAAAGAGGTCTAAAAATGAATTTAGAAGATACAATAAGAGCGTGTATGAAAAAATATCCTAGATTGTTCTTGGATAGATGGGAAGTTTTGAACTACCTATTCTGCACTCTTCATTGTGACCATAAGTGGAAAGATGGAGAATTGGTGGGAACGATAGATACAATATATAAACAAGATACCCCTTTGTTTGCTGAGCAAATTATTGAGTTAATTAAATTTCGAGAAAAATTGTGGGGACAAGCATTTTACATCTATCCTTTAGGGAAAAAATATAGTAATCTATTTAATTTTCCTAAAAATATAAAGACTGATTGGCTAAAAGGTATTATTGAAACTATTAAGTTTATTTTACTAAATATGAATGAAAATGACGATGTTTATATGGAAGTTTCAAAGGGAGAACTAGAAGAATATTATCTTGATACTTTAAACAACTATAACAAATTTCTAAATTAGTAGAAGATATAGGATTCAGTAAGTCAATATTAATTTAATGTCAAACAACAACCTAATAATTGTTAAGAATAAAGGTAAGTACATTGTATATTTTACGATTATAGAACATTATAATATTGTCCATGACATGCAGTCCAAGGGGATGAGTTAGAACTACTATTTAACTTTGTTGTAGTATTCACTTGGTAGATGCAATAATGTGTTAGAGAGTAAGAAGCGGTACTCAGAAAGTGAATTGGAATTATAGGGTATGAGATTTAATTCTCATGCCTTATTTTTTTTTAACAAAGAAATTATAAGGAGGACTATAATATTAAGAATTGCCAAGTTTTTATGTGGTAATTGTGGTAGTATAATTAAATTGAAAGTATTTCATATAGAGCAAATAGGAGAACAGGGATGTATTGTTTGTAAAACAAGTAATTTACTGCATGGATGGATTAAGAAGAATGCTATTAAATTGTTTAGAAGATTAAGAGAAGAAATATAGTAATGATATTCCAACTAACATAATTAAGGAGGAGCAGCATGGATATTAAAGAAATAGAACAGGAAGTTAAAAGTAAAAAATACAATTTTCTAAGAGAAAATGAGCATTTGGGTAAAAATATAATTCTATTAACATTAGGCGGAAGTTATTCCTATGGTACAAATGTAGAAAGTAGTGATTTAGATATCAGAGGGGTTGCATTAAATAAGCCACAGGAATTATTAGGTATGAGTAATTTTGAGCAATTTGAGAATAGAGAAACTGACACGACAGTTTATTCATTTAAGAAAATGGTAAATCTTTTACTTAATAGTAACCCTAATATAGTTGAAATGTTTGGCTGCAAAGAAGATCATTATTTAGTCCTAACAGATATAGGTAAGTTATTAAAAGACAATATTGATTTATTTATATCTCAAAAGGCAATCAATAGTTTTGGTGGCTATGCAAATCAACAATTAAGAAGATTGCAAAATGCATTAGCAAGAGACAATTATCCGCAATCAGAAAAAGAGCAGCATATATTGAATAGTATAAATAATCAAATGACCCACATTGAGAGGGTTTATGAGGATAAACATGGAATCAAATTATATATTGATAAATCCAGTAAAGAAGATTATGAAAATGAAATTTTTATGGATATAAGTACAAAGCACTATCCACTTAGAGATTTTAAGTGTATTTATTCAGAAATGAACAATGTGGTGAAAGAATATAGTAAATTAAATCATAGAAATAGGAAGAAAGATGACTTACATCTTAATAAACATGCTATGCATCTAATAAGATTGTATTTGATGGCAATTGAAATACTAGAAGGGCAAGGAATTAATACTTATAGAGAAAATGATAGAAAATTACTATTAGAAATAAGAAACGGAAAGTATATGAAAGAAGATGGAAGTTACAGATCAGAATTTTTTGAATGGGTTGATGAATTGGATAAAAAATTAAAATATGCCAAAAAAAATACTTCATTACCAAAAACCCCGAATATGAAGAAAGTAGAAGAATTCGTAATAGCGGTTAACAGAAAGGCGATAGTGAATGATAAATAAGGCTAAAGAAATAATGAAAACTTTAATAGATAATGGCTATGAGGCATACTTGGTAGGTGGCTGCGTTAGAGATTCAATTCTTGGTGTAACTCCCAAAGATTATGATATAGCTACAAATGCAGTTCCAAGCATTATAAAGAAATTATTTAAAAAAACAATACCTACAGGAGAGAAATATGGAACTATTACAGTTATGTTGGATGAAGAACTTTTTGAAGTGACAACTTATAGATTGGAATCTGAATATATAGACGAAAGAAGGCCTAATGTCGTAAAATTTGCCAAAACTTTGAGAGAGGATTTAGAGCGTAGAGATTTTACCATTAATTCTATGGCTATGGACATAGAAGAAAATATAATTGATCATTTTAATGGACAGCAAGATTTGATGCATGGAATTATATCTTGTGTAGGAAGCGCTTACGATAGACTAGCAGAAGACAAATTAAGAATATTGCGTGCCTTTAGATTTGCAAGTAGGTATGATTTTGAAATACATAGGGATATTTTTTATGCTATTGAAGAAGATAATGATATTTCAAATTTAAGTAAAGAAAGAATACGAGAAGAATTTAATAAAATAATATTGTCAAAAAAACCTAGTACTTGGATTAGTAGGTTATTTGAAACTGGCCTTCTTAAACAAATAATTCCAGAACTATGTGTTTGTTATAATTTCCATCAGCACAACCCACACCATAGTAAAAATGTATTTGATCATATTCTTACAGTTGTAGACAGTATACAACCAAAATTGGAATTAAGATTGGCAGCATTATTTCACGATATAGGAAAGCCACAAACCTTTTCCATTGATAATGGTATAGGACACTTTTTTGGCCATTCAAAAGAGTCTGCTAGAATATGCGAAGAAGTAATGACGGAATTAAAATATAGTAATAAAGAGATAGGGCATGTAAGAGAATTGGTATATTGGCATATGAACAAATGTGATACAAATAAGCCAAGATCGATTAAAAAATTTATAAGGGGCATAGGGGAAGATAGACTGGAAGACTTATATAAGCTAAAAATTGCTGATTTACAAGGTAGTAATGCTTTTTATGAAGATTTTAGAGAGATATTTAAAATTAAATTTGCTTGTGAGAAGGTCTTATTTGAGAAACAACCCTTAAGTATAAGAGATTTAAAGATAAATGGTAATGATTTAATAAATGCTGGAATAGAACAAGGAAAACAAATAGGTATTATTTTAAATAAGTTATTGGAATCCGTATTAGACGATCCTGAAATGAATAAAAGGGACATATTATTAGAAGAAGTGGGAAAAATGGTTCGGGAATGATTTTAAGAAATTAGAAATTATATGAAAGACAAAGAATAAAGATCCTTAGGTTTCTAAGGGTCTTTAACTTAATAACTAGATTAACATTTATATTTTGTGACACTTATTACAGTTCTCGCAGTTTTTACAATTTTCACATGAATAATAAAAGATATAATCACTACCTATCCAATTTAAAATACTTTCAATATCCGTGAGTTCATGTTTTTCACAAATCATAGTAATATTATTAGAAACCATAGGTAACCTCCTTTTTGTTCTTAATTATCCTTGAAAACAAACAAATCTTTTTATATATAATCTATTCTAGTGAAGGCTAATGTTCCTATTACAATAAATAATGCTGCATATGGATTAACTATCTCAATAGATAATTAACAAACAAAATAATAGGAATTGAGGGTTGGAAATATTACATTATAAGTGAGAAGAATAAATAATAAAATATTAATATAACCTAAATGTTGTGAAGTACATAACAGTGATTTAAAATCATAATTTATAGCTTTACAACATGGTTGACATAATATCATTATTGCAAACAATGTATTTTATTATATACATATGGAAAAGGTTGTTATTTTTATTGGCAGGTTATGTAAAATTAAATTACTAGAGGAAAGTATCGGAAGGTGTTTATTATGTTTAAAATATAATTACATAAATAATGGTTCTACAATAGACCTAGATCATACTTAGTCTTTTATAGAACCATTATTTATGTATAGAGAATTGGGGGCAATCCCAATTCCTTCATTTGTTTAGCATCCTCTATATCCACCATAACAATTACAGAATATAATTACTAATAATAAGAAGAAAAATAACAATTCATCTCCACATCCACCGTAGAAACCACATTGTTTATCAGCCATAAAATCGCACCTCCTTTACTGATTATGTAAATTTTATAATTTTGGTAGTTGTTTTTTTCTTAATATAAAGTATGCAAAATCGAGTTCATATGTTACTCTGCAAGCAAATCCGTTATACATTATTACTTTATAAGAGACATAGCTTAAACTAAAAAGACCACTAGTAAAATAAAATTTTACTAGTGGTCTTTTTAGTTTTCAGAAGAAGGGGTGGTTCTTGTAGCTTTCCATGATTAATTGTTCTCCAGAATTAGTAATTTTATATATTTTTTTATTATTCTTATCAGTTTCTTGAATCAAGTGGTTTTTGTATAATTCATCGATTATTTTTCTTATTTTAGCTTTTTTTCGATTTGAAAATATTAGATAAATTTCTTCTATATATAACTCACCTTTTATTATTAAATCCTCTAATATTTTTACAGCGAAGAATTTATCTATAGGCTTGAATTTAGCATATAAATGGAGAAAAATATCTTCTTGCTTAGGGCTCATAAGAAATACCTCACTTTATATAAACTTACTTATTCTTATGAGTAATAAAGTTTGTATTATACCATATTTAAATAATTAAATATTATTCCGAGTAGTTTATATATAAGAATAATATAAAATAACAAAACAGTATTTAATAATATAAAATAATCAAATTCATTACATATAACATTGAATTAAATATATAAACAATTATTAGAATAATACAACCTTTTGCTAAAACTTTAACAATCCCTTTCATCAAACTTATACATATACTTTCATTATTTTTCACATTTTGCGATCTGTGAAAATTCGACAGGTATCTGTCTTAAAATTCGATAAATGATTGATAATTAATTGTCAATCTTGAAAGTAGATAACTTCTGAAGAATTAGCCTTACAAAATTATAGAAGGTTATCTGAAGACAACGACTATTTAGGAGATGGATTTTCATATATTACTTACTAAATAAGACTATTTATATAATATGAGTAGTCTTATTTTAATAGTTCATTTTTGTAAAAAGTATATTACATTTATTGAACTTTTAGAGTATATACATAGATAATATAATTTAAGTAAGAAGGGATGATTATTATGATATTGGATAAACGATCAAGTTCCATATTAAATCATATATGTGAATCTAGTCATCTTGTCTCTTTAAAAGAGTTATCTAAAAAATATAATATATCAGAAAGATCTATACGCTATGATTTTAAAAAGATTAATCAGTGGCTACAAAATAAAAATATGGCCTGTCTCCAAATAGTGCATGGTAAGGGCATAGACTTAGACCCCAATTATAAGAAAAGTATTCAAAGTGAACTTACAAATATATCTCCTTACTATTATGTGAATTCCAGTAATGAACGAAAAAAAATAATAGCTTTAAGATTGTTAAATGCGCCTACTCCATTAACTATAAAGTATTTGGAGAGAGAATTACTAGTAAGTAAAAATACTATTTTAAAGGAACTAAAAGATTTAAAAGATTGGTTTGAGAAAAGAGAACTTAAACTAGTTAGTAAACCTCACGTAGGGTATTATCTTATGGGAGAAGAAAATAAAAAAAGACGTTTTGTAAAGGAACTTATGACAGAAATTTTAAACAAGGATATGGCCATAGATATAATAGGTGGAATTAATAATGAGTGTGTTATAGACAATGGAGTTTATAAAGAAATTAAAAATATATTTAAAGATATTGATATAAACTTCATTGAGGAATGTATAAAATGTGCAGAAGATTTTCTAGAAAGGGAATTTACTTATAATGCCCACATTAATTTAGTAACCCATTTAGCCATAGCTATTAAAAGATTACAGAACAATAAAAAAATAATTATGGATGAAGAAAATATAAGGAGAATAGAAAAATTCAATGAAATAGAAATAGGAAAAATCATCTGTGAAAAAATAGAAAAAAGATTTAATATATCAATCCCTCTAGCAGAAGTGGCCTACTTAACAATGCACCTTATTGGCTCAAATGTACATAAAGATTTTAAATTAAATAATAATGATACATTGGTGTCACAATTAGTCCTATATTTAATTAGTGAATTTGAACAAAGATATAAAATGACTATTGTAGATAAATTAAGCCTAGTAAATAATCTAACACTTCATTTAAGACCTGCCTTGTATCGCATGAAATTCAATGTTCTCATAGAGAATCCACTGCTTTCAGAAATTAAGGAAAAATATAAGGATATATATAATATTACCCATTCCATATTTAAAGATTTCGAAAACACATACGAAATACAAGTAAATGAGCATGAAATTGCTTATATAACTATCCATTTCGCAGCAGCCATACATGCTCAAAAGAACAATATAAAAACTAGAGTTAAGGTGTTAATCGTATGTGGAAGCGGTATAGGCACAGCAAAACTTCTTGAAACTCAACTAAAATTAAAGTTTCCAGCTTTAAAAATAATAGATACTATATCTGTCTTTGATTGTCCTAAGTATGATGAGAGACATGCTGATTTTATCATCTCTACACTACATATACCAGAAAATAAAATTCCCATCATAAGGGTAAGTTCCTTATTGAATAATCACGATTGTAGATTAATAGAAAATACATTAAATACCTCTAGCAAGAGATTAAATAACCAATTTGAGAATAGACTAGTTAAAATAATGAGCTCCATTTCAAACCATTGTACAATTCATAACTACGAACAATTACAAAATGAAATTGCTTATATTCTCATAAATAATAACAATTCCAATGTGTTAAAAGGGGGCAAACCAATGTTAAATGAACTTATTACTAGAGAAAATATAAGGTTAAATGTAAATGCTCTAGACTGGGAAGATGCAGTAAAAAAGGGATCTCAAATTTTACTAGATAAGGAGTACATTACTAATGACTATGTTAATGCTATTTTAACAAAGATAAAGGAGATAGGACCCTATATAGTAATAGTTCCTAATATAGCTCTTCCTCATGCACGACCTGAGGAAGGAGTTAAAAAATTATCTATGAGTTTAATAACACTAAAAAAGCCAATTAATTTTGGTAGTGTAGATAATGACCCTGTAAAATTGGTAATTACCTTAGCAGCTATAGATAATGAAACTCATATTAAGGCCTTGTCTCAGTTAATGGATCTACTCAGTAATAGTGAAGATATAGAAAATATTATAAACGCAACCAAAGTCATAGACGTTATAAATATAATTGAAAAATATTCTGTAGGGAAGGAGGTGTAGTCTAATGAAAATATTAGTAGTATGTGGTAGCGGACTAGGAAGTAGTCTAATGATGGAGATGAGCATAAAAAAAATAATAAAGGAACTGGGCATAGATGCTCAAGTAAGTCATACAGATTTGGGGTCTGCTAAAGGAGAGGGAGCAGATATATTTGTGGGGACTAGAGATATAACTAATCAACTTAATGACGTTAATGGTGAAGTAATATCTCTAAAAAGTATGATAGACAAAAAACATATGAAAGAACAATTGGAATCTACTTTAAAAAAAATGGGACTATTATGATCTATTTAAAAAAAGGGGGATAACATATGAATTTCTTCAAGTTTTTAATGTATGATGTTTTAAGTGTTCCAGCCGTATTAGTAGGACTTGTGGCCTTAATAGGATTATTAGCACAAAAAAAATCCTCTACAGATTGCCTCAAGGGTACTATCAAGACAATTATGGGATTTATCATATTAGGTGCAGGGGCTGGCGTAGTAGTAGGTTCTCTAGGTCACTTTGCTAATATGTTCCAGCATGGATTTGGAATTAATGGTATAGTTCCTAATAACGAAGCCATAGTCTCTATAGCTCAAAAGACTTTTGGTAAAGAAATGGCACTTATAATGTTCTTTGGTATGATTGTAAACATAATTATTGCTAGATTCACTAAATGGAAATATATATTCTTAACAGGCCATCATACCCTGTATATGGGAATTATGATAGCTGCCATATTAGCAGCAGGAGGAATGACAGGAGTTTCTTTAGTAGCAGTTGGTTCTATTATCCTAGGCCTAGTTATGGTAGTATTTCCTGCCATGGCCCAAAAGTTCATGGTTGAAATAACAGGTGTGGAAGATGTGGCCTTTGGACACTTTGGTACTGTTGGTTATGTATTAGCAGGGTATGTAGGAAAGTGGTTTGGTAATAAGGAAGAATCTACAGAAGAAATGACTCTACCTAATTCCTTATCATTCTTAAGAGATACTCCTGTTGCAATAGCCACAACTATGGCTTTAATATTTCTTATATCCTCTATTGTTGCAGGAAAATCTTATGTGGAAGAAATAAGCGGTGGTCAGCATTTTATCGTATTTGCCCTAATTCAAGCTATAACCTTTGCTGGTGGAGTATTCGTTATTCTACAAGGTGTTCGTATGATATTAGCAGAAATTATACCAGCATTTAAGGGTATTGCTGAAAAATTAGTCCCTGATGCAAAACCGGCCTTAGATTGTCCAGTTGTATTTCCTTATGCTCCTACTGCAGTTTTAATAGGGTTCTTATCTAGTTTTGCAGCTGGTATAGTAGGAATGTTTTTATGTATGGCATTTAATCTTCCAGTTATCATACCAGGAGTAGTTCCTCATTTCTTCTGTGGAGCTACAGCAGGAGTATTTGGTAATGCCACTGGTGGAAAGAGAGGTGCCATAATAGGGGCCTTTGCCCATGGTTTACTTATAACTATATTACCTATATTACTTATGCCAGTACTTGGAGATTTAGGATATGCTAATACTACTTTCAGTGATACAGACTTTGGAGTAGTAGGCATATTATTAGGAAATGTATTAAGACTATTCGTTCATTAAATATATTCTAGGGCATAGTAACTTTATAATCTATAAATAGTTTAAGAGAGGCATAAAGCCTCTCTTTTATAAGCCTTTAGGGGGAATTGTTATGGATATACAATATCTAGAAAATAAAAGTTTGCAACTTCGTAATGATTTGATTGATTATGGCTATGAGGTAGGTAAAAGCCATATGGGAGGAACCTTATCTAGTATTGATATGCTTAGTGTACTATATTATGGAATAATGAAACACAGTCCTGAAAATCCCAATTGGAAGTATAGGGATAGATTTATTTTAAGCAAAGGACATTGCGCATTAGGCTTATATGTCATACTTGCTGATTTAGGTTATTTTTCTAAAAAACATTTACTAGAGTACAAAAAAATTAATGGTATATTACAAGGTCATCCAGATAAATCTAAAACTCCTGGCATAGAAATGAGTGCAGGTTCATTAGGCCAAGGTATTTCCTATGGAGTGGGTAAAGCCTTAGGCCTTAAACTGAAGAATATAAATAGTAGGGTATTTGTAATGGTTGGAGATGGAGAACTTGAAGAAGGACAAAATTGGGAAGCCATACTTAGTGCTAATCACTATAAACTAGATAATTTAGTAGTATTAGTAGATCATAATAAATTACAGCTAGATAATACATTAATAGATGAGTTATCCTTTGAAAATTTAATTTCCAAATTTAAATCCTTTGGATGGGAAGTGTTACATATAGATGGCCATAATATAAAAGAAATATATAAGGCTTTAAAATTTTCTAATAAAAAGCCTTTAGCCATTATAGGAAATACCATAAAGGGAAAGGGAATAGATTTTATGGAAAATAATATAAGTTGGCATTGTAATAAAATGACTGAAGATGAATATAAGCTGGCAAAAGATCAATTGAAAGAAGGTGTAGTCCTATGAGAGCACCACGAGACGTATATGGAGAAGTTTTATTTGAATTAGGTGAAAAATATGAAAATATAATAGTTTTAAATAGTGACTTAGCTAAAGCCACTAAGACTACCTTATTCGAAAAGAAATTTCCTCAAAGACATTTTAATCTAGGCATATGTGAACAAAATATGATGAGTATAGGGGGAGGACTATCTAGTGAAGGATTTATACCTATAGCAAGCACCTTTGCAATATTTGCAACAGGAAGGGCCTATGATCAAATACGTCAATCTATTGCCTATCCTAAAAATAATGTTAAAATAATTGCAACCCATCCCGGCTTAGCAGTGGGTTTAGACGGAGCTACACACCAGGCCCTAGAGGATATTAACATAATGAGAGGACTTCCAAACATGACCGTACTAGCTCCCTCAGATGAAGTAGAAACAAAAAAATTAATTGAAAAAGCTATAGAATATGATGGTCCTACCTATATAAGGGTAGGTAGAGCTGAAATTCCTCAGCTGTTTAATTCTAATACTAAGTTTCAAATAGGTAAAGGAAACGTATTAAGAGAGGGATCAGATATTACCATATTAAGTCATGGAATTATGTTGTATCACTCTTTGGAGGTGGCTAAAAGGCTTTTACAGAAGAACATATCAGTAGAAGTCATAAGTATGGCTTCTATTAAGCCTATTGATAAAGAATTAATATTAAAATCCTCTAAAAAGACAAATTGTGTAGTTACTATAGAAGACCATAGCATATATGGAGGTCTTGGTAGTGCCGTCGCTGAAGTCCTAATACAGAAAAACCCAGTGCCTCAAGAGATTATAGGGGTAAGTGATATATTTGGTGAATCAGGAACACCAAATGAATTATTTGAAAAATATGGATTAGATATAAACTCTTTAGAAAAAAGAATTCTGGATTTTTATCATAGTAATAAATATTAAGTAATTTATATTAAAAACGATTGTTAAATCTAATATACTTATAAAATTTCCTTCAAAAACTGCATAATGTTAATATGTGGAAAACATCAGAGGAGGACTTTTTATGAAAAAATATATGCTTTTTATTGTTATATGTTTATTACTAACTTTTGCATTAATTAACTCAATGAATAACGCCCTAACTATGGACACTGTATCAAAAAATGAATCTGTTTTATATGAATACAATGAAGGTATCTCTTATAAGGCCTATACTAACAAGATGATTGATACATACATTATGGTATCAGCTTTATATTTAGATTTTAAGAGTAACACATTACTGCCAAATACAGATAAACACCCTTTATATGTAAAGGCCAAGAACCACTTCACACCTTATAAAAACCATCCTTTTATTAAGGATTTTTCAAAGTATGTAAACTACCATGGACAAGGGTATATTGAATTCAAATTAGATAGGAACAAAGCAATGGCTGCCACCTTAAAAAATGATATTAATAAAAGCATAAGTGTAGATTCTCATAAAATAAATTTTGACTCAATAGAAGCTAGCCCTACGGTGACCATAGTTAAGGGAAGTATTGATAGCATATTTGATTTAGCCAAGGAGCAAATATCAGGTGAGATGTTTAGAGTAGATGAACTAGATTTAAGTCTGATTGTGAATGGAACCTCCTATGAATGTACCGGAGCTGATATGAGTACTAATATGGATGGTATGAAATTTGAATATTCTTTCCCCCCTTTACCTGATACATTAAAATCATTAAACTTTGAACTGAAAAGTTTTAAGGCTAATGAAAAAGTAGAAAAAAATATAAACCTTAGAAAAGGCGTGACTGATACTATAGTTAATCTGATAAATAAAAAAATAGTAATTAATAGGGTATACGAAAAGGATCACGAAACCTTAGTTACTTTCACTTCTACAGATGATATTTTACTATCACCTGTTACGCTCATTGTTGATGGAAAAGATGTTAGTCTAAAGAATACAACTACTAATACAAGAGAAAAGCTATCAGATGGTACCATAAGTCATACAAGAACTATGCACTTTCCAGCTAAGGGAAATAACTTAAAACTATATATAAGTAAAATCTATTATACTAAAAATTATGACAAAAAAATAAATATTCCTTTACATTAAAAATAGGTAGACTTTCAAATAAGTTTACCTATTTAAATTTACTAAGAATTAGTGTATAGTTTAAAACATAAGTATTTCATAATATTAAAATGCAAACATATTGAATAAATCATTTATACCATATTGACTTATTGGAATTAGATAGGGGAGATTCTTTTGCAAGTAGCTTGGGCATATATCAATGAAAATCATTTACTATATAAGGGAGGTTGGACCCTTATAGGGTTAATTATAACCTTATTACTCATCCGAGTCATTAATCGTGTTTTATATTCTATTATGGAACATAACAATAAATACTATGTAGCAAAAAAAAGAGTATACTACTTCTTTAGTTCTGTTTTTGTTATATGCTCCATATTTCTTTGGTTAGATTCTATGGATAGTCTAACTACCTATTTCGGTCTTGTATCAGCTGGTATAGCTATAGCATTAAAGGATTTGTTTGCAAATATTGTAGCATGGATCTTTATTATACTTAGAAAGCCCTTTGAAGTTAGCGACAGAATCCTAATTAATGACCAACAAGGAGATGTTATAGATATACGCATGTTTCAGTTTACTTTAATGGAAATATCATCCTATGAGGATGGTGAACAAAGTACAGGACGTATTGTAAATATTCCTAATTACTATATATTTGTAAATTCGCTGATTAACTATAATAAAGGATTTAAATATATCTGGAATGAAATAAGGGTCCTCATTACTTTTGAAAGTGATTGGCAAAAGGCTAAAGAGATATTGACTGATATTAGTAATAATCATTCGCTACATTTATCTGATGAAGCATCTAAAATGATTCAACAGGCAAAAAAAAGATATATGATTCACTACAATAAATTAACACCAATTGTGTATATGGATGTAAAAGAAAGTGGCATTCAATTAACTATGCGTTATCTTTGTATGCCACGTCAAAGACGAACTACCGTAAATAACATATGGCAAGATATACTACAAAGATTTGATAAAGAAGAAAACATTAAATTAGCTTACCCAACAATAAGGGTTACTCAGAGTTAGAAACTTTTTCTCAATTATAGATTATACTAAAAAATTATTATACGTATAAGGGAAAAATCTCTTGAAATCTATTAAAACGGTTTCAAGGGCTTTTTTTATGTTATTTTATTGTTTTTACAAAATAATTTATTTCAATAAATAGAGATAAATAGAGGACATAGAATCATGTCCTTTATTTTGACATGCCTTTATTAGTTTCATACATATCTCTAAACTTACCTGGAGATAGACCTATTGTCTTTTTAAATAAGTTATTAAAATAATTTACGTTAGTGTATCCTACAAGACGTGAAATCTTTGATACAGATAAATCTGTAGATAATAAATGTTTTTGTGCCTCACCAATTCTTCTATCCATTAAGTATCTAATCGGTGAAAAACCCAATTCCTTTTTTACTATATGTGCTAAATAAGAGGGACTTATATAAAATTTATTTGCCAAATCCTTTAGCTTTATATCATACATATAATTTTCATCTATATATAGCTTTATTTTATATGCTAATGATTCTAAATCATGGGATTCTATGTTTTCGTGGGATAGGGCTAAACGAGTAATTAAAGTTATAAGTGCCCTTAATAGATTATGACATATTAAATCAAATCCTTCTGCCTGGGTTAGGGATTCTTCAAATATCTCTAGCATATATTTTTCAACTTTATAAGAATGAGGTCCAGCCTTAATAATAGGGCATACATTATTGGAAATTATACAATTATCATCTATTCCTTTTATAAAAATATCCTCTACTCCCAATACGATAGTTTTCAGAGGTGACTTGGGATCAGACGACTCTTGATGTAAAACCTCTTTATTAAAAATCACTATATCTCCTTTTTGTACTTCATAGTGAACATTATTAATTATAAAATTTCCCTTACCTTCCTTAATATATACAATTTCACTTAAATGTTTATGCATATGCATAGAGTAAAACCATTTAGGTTCATCACAAACTTTGCATACATAGGATAAATTGGGTCCGCTTTCATTCCTAAAGATACTATCTTTCACCTTGGATAAACATATTTTAATCATATAAATCACCTCCTAGTTAATTATAAGAAATTAGTAAAGTGTATTTAATTATGGTCAATATACTACATGGGTTGGCCATTTACAACGTTTTTGACATTATTATTTAGGAATAAACAAAATAATATGCTCCCGTAATCCAGCATTACATACAAGAAGGAATTTCTACATTGTTTTTGTCGAAATCGGAGTTCTTGTTGAAATTTCAATGAATTTGCTTAAAGGGAAAAAATTATAATAATTGAATATATAAAGATATGATATGTCACTTTACTAAAAAACAATATAATGCAATAGGATGACAAGATAGTGCAGTTCTATTGAGATAGTAAACTTTTTAATTAGTAGAAATGCCTATTGATAAAAATACAACAAACAAAATAGTGTACATCCCATAACAAGATTGTCCGTAGTTAATTATATTCATGAAATGGTATAATAATAATCAAATTAATTAAAATAGTACTTATCTATAAAAATACATCATGTTTTCATAAATATACTCATTGACACATTAAAAAACTACTTTTCATGAAACCTACTTATATATTATATATTTCATAATTAAATTCAACATGTACATAATCTAAAGAGAAAACCTAGTGTTTTTATTTCAAGAGATATATTTAACTTTCATTTGTTTAGCTCATTGATCTTTCATATTTCTAAGATATATATTTTGCAGGGGAAAACATTATATTTTAAGGATTTAGAAGAATCAATGTTCGTATATTCTAATAGTTCAAATTTTTAAAGGAGGAAGGGAAATGAAAAAAATATTATCCGTATTATTGATGATCACATTAATCGCTAGTCTTATGGTAGGTTGTCAATCTAAAGAAAAAAACAATGAAGAATCTAAAGAAACTGTCAGTGAACAGAATGCTGAAGAAAAGGTTTATACTTTTAAATTTGCTAATCAGAAGAATGAGCAACATCCTAGAACTGTTTCTATGATGTGGTTTAAAGATGAACTTGAGAAACGTACCAGTGGAAAAATAAAGGTGGAGATATATCATAGTGGTGTTTTAGGAAAAGAACAGGAGCTTTTTCAAATGACAGTTACAGGAGCCTTACAAGGATATAGAGGCGCTGGATACGAACAGTTAAGTGATAAATTTAGTTTATGGAATGTACCATTTTTATTTCAATCCTATGATGAAATTTCCTATTTCGAGCAAAGCGATTTTGCTAATCAGATAATGAAAGATGCTTCTAAAAATGGTATCTACATACCCGCTGTTGGATTCACTGGTTTTAGAAATATGATGAATATGAAGAAAAAAATTGAGCATCCATCCGATCTTAAAGGATTAAAAATGAGAGCACCAGGTCAAGCTCCTATTATTAACTTTTATAAGGAAGTGGGTGCCCACCCACAAGAAATGAATTTCTCAGATGTATATATGGCCCTAAAGACAGGGGTAGTAGATGGAGTATGTAGTAGTGCATCTGATTTAGAAACTAACAAAATATATGAAGTGGCAAAGCACTTTACATGGAATAACTATATGGCTGGTGCTGACCCTTTCATGGTAAATATGAAATGGTATGAATCTCTTCCAAATGATTTAAAGAGAATATTTGATGAAGTTTCTATAGAAACTATGGTTTACTCTGACAAATTACTTTCTGAACAGGAAAATGAATTTGCTAATAAGTTACAAGGTGTAGTAGATGATACAGTCCAAGTACTTGAAGATCCAGAATTGACAAAAGAATGGGTTGAAGCATCAAAGCCCCTTTGGAAAGGATTTGTAGAAGAAGGTTTATTTACACAAGAGGATATAGATAAAGTTGAAGAAATACTTGAAGAATATCGTAAGAATAATTAACTAAAGTAAGGCCATTTATATGGCCTTACTTGTATTCTATATAGAGAAAGGATGATGCTATTCTTATGGAATTACTAAAAAAGATAGATACTTTTATTACTCGTTCAATTGAAATAGTCATTACTATTTTTTTTATGATAATCTTATGTCTAGTTTTTATACTAGCCATGTTGCGATATGTATTTAGCTCCTCTATAATGGGTGCTAATGAGGTCATAACCATGTTATTCATATATTGTTCATCTTTAGGGGCAGCAATAATGGTAAGAAATAGGGAGCATATTAAAATATCATTTTTCATTGATAAATTTTCACCCATTGGCAAAAAAATAATCTTAACTATAAACTATTTATTAATTAGTGGATTAAACATTTGTCTTGTATACCTAAGCTTTGATTGGATTAAAAACACCTGGGATTTTAAATCTCAAATAACAAAAATTCCATTTTGGTTAGTGGAAATTTCAATCCCTATAGGATGTGGCTTAATAGTATTATATTCTCTTAATAACATTCTTTTAATATATACTAACTCTCAAGAGTTTAATATGGAGACCTCTGAAGTAGATTTAGAATTAAAAGATGCTCTTATTCAAGTTAAAGAAACACAAGTAGAAGATAAACAAATAGATGGGGAGGTAATATAATTGATACTTTTATTAGTAGGTTTAGTGCTGTGTCTAGTAATTGGTGTACCAATTGCATATTCACTAGGTGTATCAGGGTTAGCATATTTCTTAGTGTATAGGCCAGAACTTTTAACAGTTCTACCTCAAAGACTCTTTGCTGGATTAAATAGTTACTCAATGATAGCCTTACCATTGTTTATTCTTATGGGACAACTGATGAATGATAGCGGTATTACAGATAAGATAATCAATTTTAGTAATTTAATCTTTGGAAAAGTAAAGGGAGGTCTTGGTTGTATTAACGTTTTTGCCAGTATGATATTTGGTGGTATATCTGGTTCATCTGCATCTGATACGGCATCTATTGGTGCCATATTAATCCCTGAAATGGAAAAAAGAGGATATGACAAGGAGTTTGCAGCAGGTATTACAGTGGCCTCTTCTACTATGGGAATGATCATACCTCCAAGTGTTCCTATGGTTTTATACTGCGTAACTGCAGAACAATCTGTAGGTAAACTATTTTTAGGAGGCTTAATTCCAGGAGTCTTAATTGGTTTATCACAGCTTATTATAAACATAGTCATATCTTATAAGAGAAATTATCCTAAAGAAGATTTTGTATATTCGTGGGACTATGTTTGGAGTATAACCAGACAATCCCTCTTGGCGCTTATTATGCCAATTTTTATAGTAGGTACAGTAGTGTTAGGAATTGCAACAGCAAATGAATCTGCATCCTTTGGGGTTATGTATGCAATTTTTGTTGGATTATTTATTTTTCGTTGTATTAATCCAAGGAATTTCCCTAAACTATTTTTACATGCCATAAAAACTTCTTCATCAATTATGGCCATAATAGCTATTAGTCAATTATATATATGGATATTGTCTCTAGAGGGAGTTCCACAGGCATTAGCAGCCTTTGTTGTAAGTATG
This sequence comes from Anaeromicrobium sediminis, assembly GCF_002270055.1. Classification (NCBI taxonomy): domain Bacteria; kingdom Bacillati; phylum Bacillota; class Clostridia; order Peptostreptococcales; family Thermotaleaceae; genus Anaeromicrobium; species Anaeromicrobium sediminis. The sequence continues at coordinate 200,400 of NZ_NIBG01000001.1, forward strand.
AATCTTGCTCCCGCACTTATGCTGATAGCTATTATGATAATAATCCTATTAGCAGGGACTTTTATAGATGTTAGTCCTGCCATATTACTATTGACTCCAGTATTTTTACCTGCTGCCATGTCTGTTGGTATTTCTCCAGTTCAATTTGGAGCTTTATTAATATCAGGTCTAGCAGTAGGGGCAGTAACCCCACCTGTTGGCACTTGTCTAAATGTAGCTGCAGCCATTTCAGATATGGAAATTGGTAGAATATTTAAGGGAGCAGTTCCTTTTTTAATAGGAAATGTGATAGTTCTTTTATTAGTTTGTTTATTCCCAGCAATAACTACATATTTACCTGAGTTACTAGTAAGATAGAAGATTTAAATTCTATATATGTTCTAAATAAAACCAAGAGTCCCGTGTTATAAATTTATAGCATGGGACTCTTATTTTTTAACTCGTACAAAATTAAATAATATAATGCAATAAAATAACAATATAGTGAAGGAGGAATTTAACCTAAGGATCAATACCTATTGAAATGAATAGATACATAAGTTTACAAAGAGTAATATAGTGCACTTCTTATAACAATATTGTTCATAGATAAAATACTTTCTATGGAGTAATGTATATATAGAACCCAATAAGTTATATATGTACTACTTTAATTTTTTCAATAATATAGTTGTTATGGGATGAGAATTAAAACCTAAGGAGGTTTCAACCATGAAAATTGGTGCCATTACAAATGGATGTAGTTATGATTTTGAGGAAGCTTGTAAAATTTTAAACTCAACAGATGTAAAATATGCAGAACTTCAATTTCTGTGGGATAAAGAAGTGGGAGATCACACCCCAGAGGAAATTGAAAAAATAAAAGAACTTCTTAATACTTATAATCTTAAAGTATCATGTATATCTAGGCACAACTTTGTAGGATTAAATGTTATGACTACAGAAGTGGACGATGAAAACTACAAAAGACATATGATGTATTTAAAAAAGACTATTGATATGGCTAAGGAATTAGGCACTAATCTTGTTAGGACCATGACCTTTGGAAAACAAATGGTTATCTGGGGAGACCATGGAGCTGACAAATGGAATGCAGGTGGAAATAAATCCTGGGATAAACTATTAAAGCTATTTGAAAAACCAGTTCAATTGGCTGAGGATGAAGGTATTGACTTAGTAATGGAAACGGGTACGGGGGCTATGATTACCTCAGGTTATTTAGCAAGAAAGTTAATAGATGACTTGGGAACTAAGCATTTAAAAGTTTTATGGGACCCTTGTAATTCATTATATTGTAATGACATATTATTCCCTGATGCATATTATGCAATTCGTGATCATATTGCTCACGTCCATATAAAGGATGCTCATGTTAATATTCCTAAAGCTACAATTGATTTTTGTCCAATAGGAGAGGGCAATATGGCTCCTTATTTAGAAAATATAGCCAATGCTCTTAAAAAGGATAATTATAATGGAGTAATTTCTTTAGAGAATGTTTATAGACCAGATAATGGAGATTATTTAGATGGTTATTACATAGACATTAAAAATATGAAAAGATTATTTGGTTAATATAACTTTATCAATTTTACTTTATTAAAAAATGTAGGAGGGAATAATTATGAAAAATATTGGTTTTGTAGGCCTTGGTGATATGGGAATGGGTATGGCCAAAAACTTTTTAAAAGCTGGATATACTGTAAAAGGTTTTGATTTACGTGAAGATAGATTAAATAATTTTGCAACGGCTGGAGGGATATCTACATCTAATTGTGCCGAGGTAGGTAAAGATTCAGATGTGGTATTTGTAATGGTATTAAACGGGGATCAGGCTAGAAATGTAGTTTCAGGAGAAAATGGGTTAATGGAGACCATGAGTCCAGGTTCTACTTTAATCTTAACTGCAACTATAGGACTTAAGCCTATAAAAGACATTGAAAATATCCTTAAGGAAAAGGGGATAAACATGATTGACTCAGGAGTAAGTGGGGGACGTGGAGGCGCTAATGCTGGAACTTTAACTATGATGGCATCTGGAAGTAGTGAAGTTTTCAAGAATTGCCAAGATATTCTTAATGTGGTGGGAAAGGATATTTATCATGTTGGTGAAGAAATTGGTATGGGGCAGGTTGTAAAATCTTGTCTTCAAGCTCTGGTAGGAGCAACATTTCAGGCAACCTTTGAAACTCTAGTCCTTGGTTCAAAGGCAGGAGTTAAACCTGAGACTTTAGTGGAAGTAATAGGTTCAAGTGTAGTAGGAACTCCTTTATTTAATAATGCAGCTAATCTCATAATGGAACGTAAATTTAAGGATACGGGTAGTCACATAGGAACCATGTATAAAGACCTAGGTATAACTATGAACCTTGCGAAGGAATGTGGAGTTCCTATGTTTGCAACTGGAGTAGCAATGGAAATGTTCCAAGCTGGTATATCTGCATTCCCAGAGGAAGATAATTGGTGTATAGTGAAATTATTAGAAAACATGGCTGGAACTATTGTAAAAAAAGTGAATAGATAAGATCTTATCTTTAATAGAAAAGATGGCTTTATATAGGCCATCTTTTTTTATTAATGAATTGTATATTTAAAAGTATATATCAGAAAACTCTATTTGTATTCTTTGTTGATTATCTTTAACTACTGCCACTTCATCCATATAACTGTTTATATGCCTAGTATCACATACGGGAAGATTTATTATAAATTCACTTCCATGACCCAATTCACTTTTCACACTAATTTTACCACCCAATAATTGAACAAATGATTTGACTAAAGATAAACCAATTCCACTTCCTTCATTATTCCTAGATAAAGATTTATCCGCTTGAGCAAACCTATCAAATATTATATCTTGTTTTTCCTTTAAGATACCTATACCCGTATCTTTAACAGAAATAGTAACTGTATCTCCATTGTCTATGAAATTTACCTTTATTAACCCGCCTTTATCAGTAAACTTAATAGCATTAGAAAGTAAGTTTAATATTATTCTCTCCATCTTATCTAAATCACACATCATGATTTTTTCTTCCACATTTGTATCATATATTACGTCGATTCCCTTTATACTAGCATAATCGACTACAGATAAGGTTATATCTTCCACTAGTTGAGTTACGTTACATTTTTTCAAAGATACTGGTATATAGCCTGAATCTAATTTAGTTATATCAATTAAATTATTTACTAGTCTTATGAGCCTATAACAATTTTGTTTCGTCATAGAAGAATACTTTATTACTTGTGTCTTACTTTTTTTGTCAAATTTATTAGTGAAAATCAAGTCACTCATTTGTATGGCTCCTAACATGACATTTAAAGGTGTTCTTAACTCATGTGATATATTTGCAATAAACTCAGTTTTCAATTTATCATATTCAAGGATTTCTTCTAATAATTCATCCTTTTCTTCAATGTTTTCTTCTAATATGCTATTAAGTTCTTTAATTTTATTGTACATAATGGCATTTTCCATAGATATGGCAGCTTGAGAACCTAATATTTTTAATAGCTTTAAATGTTTCGTTGTAAAAGCATTAGTAGAAAGATTATTCTCTAAATACCCAATACCAATTAAATATCCTCTAGCTATTATGGGCATACATAAAATTGATTTACTTTTGCACTTAATCACATAAGGATCCTTAGTGAAAATCCCATCATTAAATGCATCGTTTAAAAGCACATCCTCCTTAGTTCTCATAACATAATTTATAATGCTATGGGGTAAATTTCCATATTGTTCAATAGGGGTATCTTCTATCAATCTTACTTTTCCATTGTTAACTTCACCTGTTACTAAATATTTATTGTTCTTATTCATCACAAATATGGATCTTTGTGCCCCTGAATACTTTGTACTAATATATAAAAGCTTTTTTAATAATCTATCCATTTCAATTTCCTTAGATATTGCTTGTGATGCAGAAATAACTGTATTCATATCTATTTCGTTTTCTATATTTAATACATTATAATCTCTAGTAGAAGGGGAGAAGAGGAATAGTTCTTCATATTTTCCCTCCATATGCTTTACCTTTTTATTAGCTCCCCACGTATGATATAGGTAATGGGATTCTTTCATATATATGGAGGCAACCTTCTTTTGTTTTCTATTTAAATAGAATCTTGCCACTAATTCATTGGCTAAAGCCTCATCTTGTATAAACTCATTTTTACCAGCAAATTCTATAGCCTTTTCGTAAAAGTCCATAGCCTTATCATTTTGATTTAAAAGTTTATATTTTTCTGCTTCTACTATATAGTATTTATGTGCAAAATTTTCTTCACAGTTTTCCATCCATGTTCTCATTTGTATTTGATTTAACTCTATTTCTTTAATATATTCTTTCTTTTTCCCATCTGAGACTTTGTCACAAAGTTTCAATAGAGTTAATGATCTATAAAAATTGTATTCCGCTATGAGGAAGGTACCTGAAATAAAAGGCAAGAGGTCTTTTGCCTTCATGAGGTTTTCCAGTGACTTTTTAGGTCTATCTAAAATATATTCCACTTGACCCTTCATGATATAATAATTTCCTAATCCTAGGTAGGTTTTATTTTTCTCACAATTATGTATATATTTTTCTTCATCATATATATAATCTTGAATTTCTAAAGAATCACTTTTAATTAAATTATTCACTATTAATTTAAATCCTTCAATAACAGATGTGGATAATGAATTCTTTGTATTAAGGGAAAATGATAGGAATTTATCAATATGACTCTTTAAAATTTCTAATTTCATCCCTTGTGGAAAAAAGTTTGATAATATAGACATAAACATATATCCAACAAATTGCAATTCTCCTGACTTTATCCCAAAATCATAACCTTCCTTATAGAGATCATATGATTTTCTTATATGGTCTACCCATGGGGTTAGATAGCAGGAGATATTGTAAAAGGATTTACATTGTTGTGATATATCTTCATATTTTTTACTTACCTCTAATCCTAACAAACCAAATGCATATCCTAGTTTATATTCCTCATATTTACCTAATAAAATACCAAAGTTAGTATAGCTATGAGCAGATTCCGCTGCATTTCCATATTTTATAGATAAAAACACCCTCTTAGCTGCAATGAATCCCCATAGATCCTGATTTTTAACGTAGGTAACAGGAGCTAACTGTGTTAATATTTTAAGTATTGCCTTTTTCTCTAGACTACTCATGTCTTTTATATGTATTAATGAACTAACAGAACTGCTTCCCACTAATTCTTTGATTTTATGTATTTCCTTTTGAGTTAATCTGTTAAAGTCACCTGTGGGTAGGCTCATTCCTAATATGTTTAATATTTCAATAGCCATTTCAATGGCCTTATCATACTCACCAGACATGGTATGCATTAGGATCATAAGTCTATATAATTTAGATTTATCTATTTTATCACAGACTTTACTTAGAGCCTTTTTTAATATTATTTCACTATCATTAAAGTTTCCATTTAAGTATTCTAATTCTACATATTCTTTATATACATTAAATGTTAAATCGTATTCTAGATGCCAAGAGTTTTCAATTAATAGATTCATACTTGTTTTTATAAAGTCTAACGAGGCCTTATAGGCCAAAGACTTTTTTCCTTTACGAGCAGCTATGAGATTTAATTTACTTATTTTCATCTTTTCTTCTTTATCATAAATCAGCTCTATACTTTCATTAAACTGATCTACAATATTAAATATCTTATTTTCCACCTGAGAACAATCCATATTTTTTATGAGACCTCTAGCAATTTTTAAATGATATTCTTTTTTTTCATCCATGGGAATTAAAGAGTATGCAGACTGTTGTATTTTATCATGCAAGAATTTAAAAGAGATATTCCTGCTGACATATTCCTTAGTATTATTTAATAAAATCTTATAATCCTTATCTAGTGGAATTATAAAACCTTCCTTAATAGCCTCCCATATGCTATTAATCATATTTTCATACGTATCTTCATATATGATGGATAGGGTATTTATGTTAAATTTACTGCCTATGCAGGCTCCTAACTTTAAGATTTCTTGACTTCCCTTAGATATACCTTTCAACCTTTTGGTCATTAAATTAACTACGTTGTCAGACGAACCCATGTATTTTACTACGTCTATATCCCAATACCATTTTAGTTTTTTTGAATCGAACCTCAATATTTTTTCATTATACATACTGTTTAATAATTGAACTATAAAAAAAGGATTTCCTTGAGTTTTTTTCTCCACAACATTTGCCAATTCTATACTAGAGCTTTCCTCACAATGTATAGCATCGCATATTAGCTCGTTTATATGTTCTTTGTTTAAGGGTTCTAAAGAGATTCTTTTTCCCTTAATGCCCTTTAATTTATATATATCATTTAAAGTTTCCGTAAAAGGTTGGTTTTCATCTATTTCTTTGTCCCTATAAGCACCTATAAATAATATGTATTTAGTCTCTAAATCCGACAGTAAATCTCTCAAAAAGTTTAATGTACTATAATCAGCCCATTGTAAATCATCAATAAATATAACTAGTGGATGAGATGCAGTAGCAAAAACTCTTATGAACTGCTTAAGGGTTTCATTAAATCTCTTTTTAGATTCCTGAGGAGATATACTTATTATGGAAGGTTGCTTTCCTATAACCAATTCTAACTCTGGAATTACATCTATAATTATTTGCCCATTTATACCTACTGCCTTTAGAATTTTTTCTTTCCATATATGCAATATTTCTTTTTTTTCTGTTAAAATCTGTTTAATTAAACCGGAGAAGGCCTGAACAATACCACTATATGGAACATTTCCTTTATAGAGTTCAAATTTACCCCATAGGAAGTAACCCTTTTCTTTTACAAGGGGTTTATGAATTTCATTTATTAAAAAGGTCTTCCCAATACCAGGAGGACCTTTGAATAAAACGATTCTAGATTCTCCCTTTAAAACTTCATCAAATTCCTTCCCTAATAATTTTAACTCTTTATCTCTACCATAAAGTTTTTCACAGATTTGAAATTTACTACTACTAAAATTACTATCTAAGTTAAATTCTTCAATTTCACCATTTGATTTAAGTTTTTCTAAGCATATTTCTAAGTCTAATTTCAAACTCCAAGCACTTTGATATCTTTCTTCAGCCCGTTTTGCTATGAGTTTTATGACTATATTTGATAATATTAAAGGTATATGTTTCTTTAATGCATTAGGAGAAACAGGTTCTTGTGCAATGTGACCATATATTATATCCATCTTGTCCCTAGATTTAAAGGGAACAATATCTGTTAGCATCTCGTAAAAAGTCATCCCCAGTGAATATAAGTCTGATCTGAAATCTATAGATCTATTCATTCGTCCCGTTTGCTCTGGTGAAATATATAAAATATTTCCATCTAGCATATCTGGTGCCACTGCAGTCTGAGTTTCTTTTTTTACTTCAGAAGCCATTTGAAAATCAATTATTTTTACTTCCTTAGTATTAGAGTTTATAATTATATTTTGCGGATTTAGATTTTTATAAATATAATCCATATCATGAATTTCACCTATTATATTGGTTATTTTTATCATTATTTCTAATATTTCTTTTATGGAAAAATAATTGGTCTTTATTAGTCTATCTAAGGATATACCATGAAAATCTTCGTATATAATAGCTCGAGTATGTTCTAGAATTTCCATGTCATATACTTTAATTATCCCATTAGAGTTGAATTTTTTAGTAGTCTCATATTCATATTGAAACAAGTCTAAATCCTTAGTAGAAGGATAATCCTTTTTTAATATTTTACCTACGATAGGTAGCTTATCTTTTAATCGTGTACCCCTATAAACGATTGTATTATTACTCTCATAAATCTTTTCTGCAAAATTATATCCTTTTAATGGAATCATTTAATTTCCCCCTCAAATATAACCACATTCCAAATTGGATTTTTCATTCAATGTCAATGCATAATACATCATATTTTTACCTTTTTTTTCATATTAATACTAATTCTATTAGAATCAGCATTTTCCTCTATTATTCTAATTTCAATTAATGGAGTATAATGTATTATGAAAGTTTAATTATAAAAAATAATTCTCTTGAAAAGGAATTGAATATCATGAGATAATTATTAAGAATAATATTAATTATAAAAGGAGTTGTAATTTATGTTACTAAAAAATAAATCTTACTTATTAGAGGTGGGAGTTAAACGACTTAATAAATAAGTGTGTTTAACTAATATTAGTATAACCCTTATTTATTAAGTCGTTTCTCACAATAAGACTTATAAATATGGGAGGATTTAAAACGTGAGTTATAAAAATGGAAAAGATATTTTACCGAAAAGTTTATTAATAGAAATTCAAAAATATGTAGAGGGCGAATTGATATATATTCCTAAGAATCATGGAACCAGAGTACCCTGGGGGCAAGTTAATGGTACTAGAGAATTTATGGAAAAAAGAAACATGGATATTTACCATAAATATAAAGAAGGTCATTCCATTGACACTATTATGGAAATCTATAATCTATCAGAATCTAGTATTAGAAAAATAATATTAAAGTCAAATAAGGGTATGAGGTAAATAATTATGAATACAAATACTTTAGAAAAATTAGGATATAATCAATTAAAAGAAACTCTAAAAAATTTCTGTATAAGTGGTTTAGGTAAAAATCTAATAGATAATCTAAAACCTCTTACTAATATAGTGGGAGTAAAAAAAAGATTAAATGAAACAAGTGAAGCTAAAAATTTATTAAATAATGTTAATCATATACCCTTTGATGGGATACATGATATAACATCCTTAATGAATAAGATACAGAAGGGCAGTATTTTAGAACCTAACGAACTGATAAATGTATCTGATTTTTTAAGAGGTAGTAGAAGAATAAAAAAGTTCATGATGGAGCAAGCTTTTTATGCTCCCACATTAAGTGAATATGCGTTAGCTCTTAGTTCACTGGATTTTATAGAAGATGAAATTAATGGTTCTATAAAAAATAACAAAGTAGATTCTAGTGCATCTAAGGATTTATTTAAAATAAGGAAAAAAATCTTTACTACTGAAGAGAATATACAACAAAGATTAAATAAGGTACTTTTATCTGATAAATATAAAAAATATATACAAGATTTTCATGTGGTAAAACGAAATGATAGGTACACTATTCCTATAAAATCATCTTATAAAAATAAGATAGATGGAGCAGTGATAGATGTTTCTTCAAAGGGAACTACAGTTTTTATAGAACCAACTAGTATATGTAAATATAATGAAGAACTTACAAGTTTAAAATATGAAGAAAAGGCTGAAGAATATCAAATACTTGCTTATTTAACAGGTATGCTCTATGAGGAAATACAATCCCTTAATATTAACATAGAATTAATTAGTCAATACGATATGATTTTTGCTAAAGGGAAATATAGTAATTATATAGATGGAGTAGAGCCTAAGATTAATTTTCATGGATATATTAATATAATAAAAGGAAGACATCCACTTTTAAAGGAAGAGTGTATACCTCTTGATTTTCATATTGGAAATGATTATAGAACTTTAGTAATTACAGGCCCAAATGCAGGAGGTAAGACTGTAGCTTTAAAAACTATAGGACTTTTAACTTTAGCTGCTCAATCAGGGTTACACATAAGTGCATCTAAAGGAAGTAGTCTATCTATATTTGATAATATATTTGTAGATATAGGAGATAATCAAAGTATAGAAAATGCCCTTAGCACCTTTTCATCCCATATGAAAAATATCTCACAAATTGTGTATGAAGCTAATAATAGCTCTTTAGTACTGTTTGATGAAATTGGAACAGGAACAGAACCTAATGAAGGAGCTGGCCTTGCCATTGCCATATTAGAGGAACTATATCATATGGGATGCATAACTATTGCTACTACTCATTATTCTAATATTAAGGATTATGCCTATGGTCATCCAGAATTTGAGAATGCATATATGAGATTTAATCCAGAAACCTTAGAACCTTTGTATGAAATGGTTATTGGTAAAGGTGGAGATAGTAATGCCCTTTGGATTTCAAGGAAAATGGGATTAAAGGAAAAAATATTAAACAGAGCAAAGACATATATAAATACTAAGGAATATAACTATGGTATTGTAGATGCAAGAAAAATACGAAAAGAGCAAAAAGAATCTATATGTAAGACAGATGAAACCATAAATCATTTTAGAGTAGGGGATAAGGTTCGATTATTAGATACTAATGAAAAAGCTATAGTCTATAAAGAGAAAGATAAAAACAATAATATAGAGGTAATGGCAAATAATGAGTTTAAAAGTGTAAACATTAAGAGGGTAAATATCCTAATAAAAAAAGAAGATCTATATCCAGAAGGATATGATATAAATTCATTGTTTACTTCCTATGAATCTAGGAAGCTTGAAAAGGATATTAAAAGAGGTTCAAAAAAAGCATTAAAGAAAATACAAAAGGATATAAAAAATAGAGACCTATAATTATAGGTCTCTATTCTTTATATTAGACTTATTATTGTTTCATATTTAAAATTAAGACTTGTAAACTTAAAATTCCTATCTTCATATATTAATATTATATTAAATGATGATAGGAGGTGTCTTTATGTATGATAAAAAAATTCCTTTAATATTTCTTCCTGGATTATTTGGTTCAATTAGTGATGTAATAGTTCCAGGTACAGGGAATTGGAGTTTTGGGGTTTCTAAATATGTGTATGATCCCTTTATACTAGTTTTAGAAAGCTTAGGATATGAGCTAAACAAAAATTTGTTTATTGCTTTTTATGATTAGAGAAAAGAATGTGATTATATAGCTAAAACATATTTGTATAAAAAAATAAAAGAAGCTAAAAAAATAACAGGCTGTCACAAGGTGAATCTAATAGGTCATAGCATGGGGGAATTAGTTTCTCGATCCTATGTTCAAAGTGATTATTACGCCAATGATGTTGAACAATTAATTCAACTTGGTACACCCAATTCCGGTACAGCTCCCAATTTTAGTTTTTGGTCAGGAGGAGAATTACCCGATCAAGATAATTTAGGCTTTAACTTTGTTCGAATGTATATGGATGCATATATGCTCATACTCAAAATAAAATATAAAGGACAACAAATAGATGCTATCCATACTCATTTCAAAGGACTTAATAATATTATTCCCGCTCTAACCTATGGTGATTATTTGTTTTATGAAGATAACAATATGATGGAATTCAAATCTATTCAAGGGATGCAAACACAGAATAGCTTTTTAAATAATCTAAATAAGAATATGAATATAATAAAGTAGAGAAAAATAGAGGTAACTATTATAGCTGGAATTGGCGAAGAAACTATAAATTATCTTCAAATAGTTCCTAGTTCAGATAGTAATAAGTGGATCGATGGGAAAGTAGTAGATTTTACCACTTGTCTTGAAGGAGATGGAAATGCACTTGTAAATAGTGTCTTCTATTTAGATGGAGAAAAATATATAATAGAGGGTACTCATATTGAAATTCTTTATAAATGTAGGCCTATTCTAAAAGAAAAACTTCTATAAAGAATAACCATAATAAATAATATTTTTTTATAGAATTCGTAGAACATATGTTCTCGGCGTTGAAAAAGGGCACTCATTCTTATTTTAATGGAAAAGTAAAGCTTGAAATTTAGCCATTTGTGATTAAATATAGTTTAAGTGCTAATCCCATACACAAAGAACATACGTTCTGTTGATATAAAACTAGACAAGGCATATATAATTTCTTTATTAAATAGTTATTTTTATTAATTTTAAAGGAGAGGTTTCACCTGATATTATCTCTATATCTTTCTTAGATACATTTAATATTTTAGATAAATATGCTATTATCTCCTTGTTAGCTTTGCCCTTTTCAGGAGCTGATCTTATATTAAGCTTCAAGGTTCCATCCTCTAGGACCTTTTTAAATTCTATCTTAGACATTTTAGGAGATACTTTAATTTTAAGAGTAACCATATTGTTCTGCTTTAAATCTTCTATATATTTATTAATAATATTTTCCATCATATGTACGTTCCTTTCTTTCATGTAAAATCATTAATATTTTATAATATAACTATAAAAAAATAAAAAATAAATAACCTTCTTAATATATTCTATATTGTTATAATTGATTAGCACAAGTACAATATAATCCTATTCACATAAATTTTTTATGGTAAACTATTAAAAATTTGTTTAAAAAAATGCATTTTTACCTTACAATATAAATATAGACAGATTGGAGGTATTAAATATATATTATGGAAAATATATACATAATAAATGATTTTTTACATAGACTTAAAAATCCTAAAAGCAAAAAGGATTATAAGAGGGATATAATATGTTTTTTAGATTTTGTAGAAAAGGATGACTTTAAGAATATAACCCTTGAGGATTGTAAGGATTACATAGGCCATATAAATACTTTAGTAAATGAAGATAAACTAGCTTTAACTACTGGTGAAAAATTTTATAGCCAATTATATAGTTTTTTTAATTACTTAGTTGAGAGAGAATACATAGAATATAACCACTTCAAAAATATTAAAAAGATCAAAGCCACTAGAAAAATATCAAAGGATAGGATTATTAGTTGGGAAGATTTAGATAAACTAATTACAGTATTACGAGGATATAACCCAAGAGACTATGCTATATCTCTTTTAATTTTCACATCAGGATTAACTTTAAAAGAATCGGTAGAGTTAAAATGGAACCAATTTGTTTTGGATTCTAGTAATAATGTAGGGATTAAATTTAGTACCTCTAAAGGTGATAGATTTGTGAAAGTAAAGGATGATGTTTGGCAACTTTTATTAGATTATAAATCTAATCTAGATTATGCCACTTCTAAAGATTCCTATGTATTCTTGAATAAAAAAGGTAGTAAAATATCAGATCGATGGATTAGGATTATTTTAGAAAAGGCATGTAAAGATGCTGGATTACCAAGGACCTATTCACCAAGGGATTTAAGACACGCCCTAGCTGCTCATGCTTTAAAACGAGGTGCTTCATCTGAACAGGTAAAGGATCAACTAGGGTGGAGTAACGCATCTTTAGCAGAAAGATATTTATATACTATCCAAGAGCTAGATAACAACGCTATAGATTTTATAAATTTCAAATTAAAGTAAGTAAAAAAACAAGCCTTTATTTCTAATTATAAGGCTTGTTTTTTTATGCCTTAATACAATAGGTCTTTATGACATGTTTTTTCATTATGTGCCATAATAAGACTAATTAGCACCTTTAGGTTTCATAATGTGGTTATGGTAAACTTTATTTGATTTTTATCATGGAAAAATTGAATCTAGAGGATTGCTTTTAAGGTATCTCTAAGAAAATTGAACCTAATCTCTAAAATGAGTTTTAAGAGGATTTTAATTATAATAGGACCCATAAGTCGACGGCATACCAAAAACTTCTTAGAAAGGTTATATGAAAAATCTATAGAAACACCTCTTATGAATGTAACACTTTATGTAAAGTGTTACATTGATGTTTTTCTTATATACATTGAAATTTCAACATTTCGACATGTGTCGAAATAACTAAAGTAACATAATCCATTGCATTGTGACATTGAATGTAATATAATTTTAGTGTGGGGTCATGTGAAAAAAGGGGGAATTTAGGGGTGAAATTTGTACAGCCTATAAGGGATAAACATAAGATTGAAGAGATGAAAAATGAGCTCTTAAAAAGTGGTTATAAAAATTATTTATTATTTGTGGCTGGAATAAATACAGGACTTAGAATTAGTGATTTGTTAAGATTAAGAGTCTACCATGTACGTGATAGAAATCACATTATTATAATAGAGAAGAAGACGGGTAAGGAAAAAAGGTTTTTAATTAATAGTCAACTTCGAAAGGATTTCGAAAAATACATAAGAAACATGAGTGATGATACTTATCTATTCAAAAGTAGAAAAGGAGAAAATAATCCTATTTCAAGAATTCAAGCTTATAGAATTTTAAATAACGCTGCAAGCATAATAGGACTTTCGGAGATAGGTACTCATACTTTGAGGAAAACTTTTGGATACTGGCATTATCAAATATATAAAGACATAGCCATACTTCAAGACATTTTTAATCACTCATCTCCAAGTATAACTTTAAGGTATATAGGTATAACTCAAGATCTGAAAGATAAGACTATAGAGGATTTTTATCTTTAGTTTACATAATGTATTTATAAGTAACTTTTGTGTTTTTTAGATAAAAGTCATCAAAAAACGAGGCTATATTTTGACATATACGCCTCGTTTTTTGATTTTTCGACCAATGGGTTTGGCAAGGCACTTTTATTCTTAAATTCAATCTTAGGCCTTATAAAAAAAGTGGAGTTTTCATATTGTAATTATGGTAAACTTAAAGTGTTTAAATCGAAGATATAAATGCCTATTCATACACCCAAGAACATTTGTTCGTAGGTGTGCATTTAAATAATAAAAAAACAAAACTGTTGTTTTAAAAGATAAGAATCTAGAAGATTTCTAGTTTGGTTTACATAATGTATTTATTTAGTTTTTCTAGATAAAAGACAATAAAAACGAGGTTATAATTTAAGGTTTAAGCCTCATTTTTATTATCAGACCAATAGATTTATTGCGGTGCCTATAGTTTTAAAACTTATTTTTAGAATCAATAAAAGAACATAGTTTTCATATTGTATCATGGTAATCTAATATTCTTATAATTAAATTAAAAATGCCTTTTTAGACTCTCCAGAACATACGTTTGCAATTCAGTTGATATTGGTTAAAACATAAGAAGTGTAAAAATATATAAAATGAAATAATATATGGGCTTATAAAAAAGTATAGTCCTATACGTTAATAAACTTCTTAGCGATTATCTATGCTAGATTTTCATTGGCAAATATAGTATAGATTTGATGCAGAGTTGCATACCAAAAGCAGTTATTAAATCCACACGGGTTTACCATAAGTATTTTATGTATAGTAAAGTGGATGTTTAAAAGACATGAAATGGTATTAAAGTAGATATATATAATATGGGAAAATTTGATTGAGAGATTAAATATAAATTTTAAATTAAAAGATTAATAATAATTAATAAGTAAAAATTAGAATTGAATTTGGACAAAATCATTTGATAAAATAATAAAAAATTATATACTGATACAAAAACACATTTTTATTATTAAGTAATAATTATATAAAATCATAGGGAATTTAATTAAATTGACATTAATGTATGTGCTAAGTAATAAAAGCTGATAAAAAATTAAATATGTTGAAATTATAACATCTAACTACTATCTATGATAATAGTTTTTGTTGCATTGGCATTAAAGTATGTACTTTTTAGAAATATCAAATAAAATTATCATCTGTTAAATTAACATAGTAGTTTTCTCAATTATATCACTATTGAAAGGGATTTTTATTTATAAAATCAATATTTGCGACTTGTTAATATATGGTATAGTAGACCTGGACTAAACTACTGGTTAGCCTAATTTAAATTTAAAGCCAAAAGATATCTAAAACACATGAAAATAATAATATTTCGGTCATCACTATTTCTCTAATTTTGATAAATCAAAAACTTTTACCGTGCCGTATTTGTCACATGTGTAAAGTTGATTATTTACTACTATTATAGACTCCATCCATAATTCACTATGAATACCTGTATTCCATATTATAGGCCTATCTGTGTTTTCAAGGTCTAGCAATACTATATCCTTAATAAGCTTATCATTAAGCTTAGTACCTTTAAATTCATAATTATTACATAAACTTAAAACCATATATCTTCCATACTCTTGTCTTTCTGAAATCCTTTTTTCAAAATCAATCACCCAAATAGGATGTAATTGCCTTTCATAAAAATTAAACTTAGAATTATCAAGAGTATAAAAATAACCTTTTGAAGTTGCGATATTCCTTAGATGCCAACTACCAAATTCTTCATCTGGTGGATTTTTAAAAACATTATCAACTAAAAAATTTTTCTCGTCTTTAGACTTCCTAATAAATGGGTATTTATTCAGCACTTCCCCAGTCTTAGGATTGAATTCATAGTAGGTCGAACCTTTTAGATACAAATATTTGTTTTTATATTTATATAGATCTACAGAGCCAGCTTTGAACCCTCTATCATTTTTCCATACAACTTTTCCAGTAGTATAATCCATTCCAAAAGTTGCGTTATTCCCCGTCACATATATTGAACCATCATACATTAGTATATTGTTATAAATCAAAAAACGACTAGCATCCCCTCTGTCTTTAAACTTTCGATTAAATACTACTCTCTTAGTTCTTTTAGTTTTTGTATTTATAATAAATATATCATCACTATCCCACCCGTAAGCTAGTGCTATAACACCTTTCTCAATTGCTATATAACTAAAACCATCATCATCTATATCAACGTCTATTTTAAATTCATCAATAATTCTTAGTTCAGATAAACTTACGGTATAAATAGTCTTGGTAGACGATAAAATATACAATTTATCCCCTTCTGTAATATATCTTTCAGGCTCGCCATCTATTTTAAAAGTCCATAACACATCTAAATCAACAATATTCTGTTTAGGAAGTTCAAACTTCTGCTCTTGCGCTTTTTTTATATTTCTATCCTTACTGTTATTTGTATTGACATAAGCGACAGTCGAGATAACTAATATACACACTACAATAAATAGAAAATTTTTCAATGCTGATTTCAACACATAACCTCCTTATAATAAAATTATAATAAAATTTAATATATATATTTCATTACAATATATTCATACATAATTATACATATATGACCATATTATAACCTATTTCCACTTAATATTAAACATGTGCTGTGAGAGTTTTCAACATATAATGTACCTATTCCAAAATCAGCTGACACATCAACAATCACAAGTTCCTACTCCATCACAAGTAAAAAGAGAGATGGATGAAAATAATAAAGATGCACTAATAGCAAGTTTAAAAAGAAGAATAAAAAAATTAGAAGAAGAAAATAAAGGACTTAGAGAACAACTAAAAATCAATTATGCAGATATATTTATGTCTTAAGCTCTGTTTTAAGAAAATGTTGATATTAGCATAAGACTTTACATATAAGAAATAATAACTCTATATATATATAAATGTATGTTTGGAGGGATTATGCTTGCGAGGACTAATACAACATTTCCAAATAATGCAAATAACATAATGTGAATTAAAAATATCTAACGCTTGTTTTAGAGTAGCACATATAAATATAGCTTTCACATTTAGGAGGTACATATGAAAAAAATAATTATTTTTACTATGGTATTTATTGTATTATTATCAGGGTGTATATCTACACACATGATTATAACGTATTATGATGATGATATTGACTCTGATATTAAAACAGCCACTAAAAAAACGATAGATAAACTTTTGGATGGGATTGCCGAAGAAGATATAGAATTAATTAAGGAAATTAGTTTGTATTCAAATAATGAGCAATTTAAAGAAAGTAATTTAGATTATTTTTTTGAAATAAAAGATTTGTTTAAATTAAATAAAATGAAATTATTACAACAAACTCATACTATCTCAAACAACAACTCCGTTACAGTATTTTTGCCTGATATAAATGGATATAGCTGTACTTTACCTACAGATCAAATGGATTCTTTCACATCGTTTTATACTATTCAAAATAATGAATATCAGTTCCTTCTAATGATTAATTTGTTAAATAATAGCAAGGAAGAATGGAAGTTGTCTAAAATTTCTATTGGTGACTATGAGATTAATGGAAGGGGTATAGAAGATTGGATTCAAGAATCTAAGAAGTATTATGATAAAGGCTATCTGATGTCTACGTATTTTTGTCAAAATATAGCTATGCGGTTAGTAAGACCAAATAAGTATATGAATCATGCTAAAGCAGATGCTATAGAATCAACATTTCAAGATTTGCAAGAAAAAATTTATGAAAGTTATACTTTCCCGATGAAAATAAAATTAACAGCTACGGACGTTGAAATCTATTATATTGATATACATCCTTATAAAGATGGCTATGTTTATCAAGTAAAATATGTAACAGAGCAGGATGTTAAACAGCCTGATAAAAAGGTTTTAAACGATGAAGCTTATTTATTACAAGCTCAATTAGAAAAGAAGATTGAGGGGTTTGGACAGGGACTAACAAATATAGTAGTTTACTCTGCTTTTGATGAACCACCAATCGATGCTACTAAGCAGTATACGACGTTCACTACAGTAGTTGAAGTAAAGAAATAGAATTATTAATCAATTAAGTAGAGTATTAGATGGTGAAGTAATAAAAACTTTATATAAAAACAACATCATTTAACATGCCATCGTGGTAGCAACCTTAAAAGTAAATAGATACTAAAAAAGACTATTACTCGCTAGTACTTTTTTAGAGTTAACAGGAAAAGTTGAATATTTGAAATATATAGAATAAAAATAAGTATGCATGGTGGTGAGTAAAATTTGCTTAATTTTTCTATATAGACAACCTAATTCAGATACACACGATAGTAGAAATTTACTGCATTCTTCATAAATTGACCGCAAATAAAAGCGATTTTAATTTGACGTCGAGCTTAGGTTATAGTACTTTCTTAGGAGGACATGGAATGAAGATGAATAAGAAAAAAAAAATTGTAATATTTTTAGCATTAAGTATAATTCTCTTTGGGTTGTACAGCATGTTTAATACAAATTTAAGAGTAGCCGATGAGTCTGTCACAGATCAAGAAATTTACATAAGTAAGGATGCTCAGTGTTTGCCAAGTTCAGGCAATATTGCAAATGGAGCAAATGTAATAGAACATGAGGGTTATAAGTATTATATAGATTTTGCAATAGGTAATAGATTAGTTAGAGAGAGTGGAAATCAGATAGATCAGTTAACAAGTGGGAATATAAACAATTTTGTATTATATGATAACAAAATATTTTACTTGAAAATGGATGGGAAACTTTTTAAAATAAAATTGTTAAATATTGATAATATGAAGGATCGTGAATTAGTTAATACACCACAACCATATGTATACGTTCATAGAGGGATTTTATACTATTTTAATGACAATAACATTCTTATTAGTTATGATTTTGAGAGTAAACAGATTAATAAAGTAGCGAGTAATATGTATAACGTTAACAATGGATATCCATTATTTAAAGATAATTATATATACTTTCTAAACCCCCTTAATGATAATAAGATATATAGAGTAAATATAAATGAGGGTAAATACGAAAAGATTGATGAAGTAGCAGGATTTAAGATTAATGGTGATGATAAGAAGTTATATGTATATAAGGATAGATATGCCTACTCTTTGAACTATGATGGTAGCGATAAAGAGCTATTAATGGATGAAGTTGCTTATAATTTAATAGTCGGTAAAAACTATATATTTTGGAATTTGCAGGGGGACAGAGTAGTAAAGCAAGATAAAGAGAAATTAACACGTAAGATCTTAGATTTAAAAATTGCAGGCCAGAGGATAGGTGTAGCAGAGGACAAGTTTTTATATGGCAATATAATAGATATACCCTATATGAAAGAAGTGGATATGAGCAAAAAAACAGTTAAGAATATAGATTGGGATAAATCAAGGATATTAGCAGCAAAGGATAGAGTATTTTATTATAACGAGGATGATTCCTTAAATAGTTTTGATTTGGATACTATGCAAAGTAAGAATTATAATAAGAATGGGATAAGGAAAATCTTAGGCTTCAATGATAATGTGATTTATCATGATAATGATGAAAACTATAAACAATTATATATGACGGATTTGAACTCTGGAACTACTAAAATAATAGCAAATGATGACCCGTTTATTCGAAGAGTAACAAACGATGGTATATACTATGAAAAAAATTTAGGTGAAGGTAAAAAAGTTATTAAGAAGTTATCACTTGATGGTAGTAAAAATATAGAAGTAGCAAATGGATATTATCAATTTATTGTAGATGATTGGTTGTATTACGAGAAAGCTGAAGGATTATACAGGATTAAAGAGGGAAAATCAGAACAGAGAATTATAGACCATAAAGTTAACAAAAAAGCAAAATATAAAGAGGGAATTATCTACTCTGAAGATAGTTCTCTATATAAGGTGAACTATGATGGCTCTAACAGCGAGAAAATACTAGATATAAAAGAACCCATGATTTTTGAAGTCTTTGGTAGTAGTATATATTATCTAAAGAAAAAAAATCGAGAGGATGATTGACCATACAATATAGGAGTTTTTCAGTTGGTTAAGTATGATATAAATACAAAACAAGAAAAAGTTGTATTTGATTATGTTGTATTTGATTATGATGTATCATATATTCGTAGTTTTAAAAAGAAAGGAAACTTTTTATTCATGAATACAACTATTAATACAACTGACCCGTCAACTTTGAGGACAATGACAGCCATAGATTCTAGAGACGATAGTATTTATATAATAAGTGATAATATTAAACCAACGACATCGATATATTTCTTTGACGACAATGAAAGGGAGTATTTGTATATAGACGAAAATGAATTGAAGATAATGGATAACTAATAAATATGATTAATAAAGTTTACTTATTACGCTTGGAATGTAAGTGTAATAAGTAAATTTTTTTGAAATTTAATATAAAGATACATTTGATTAATACATACATTTACCATTAAATCTGAATCCTTTTACATGAATGTTCAAGGAACTGATGTTTATAGATATATAGAAGAAATGATCACAAGTATGCATAATGTATACGTTTTGGATATAATAGGAAATAATGAGTTTAATTAAAGAACTGAAGGTACATAGATTAATGTCAAAAGCACATAGTTTAGTGTCAAAAACTATATCAAAAGGTACATACTTTAATGTCAAAAATGTAATTAAAGATCAATAAAAATTACTAAATAATCACAAGTAATAACTTTAGTATCAAAATAGCACATATATTAATGTCAATTGAATATTTAGGAGAAAGGTAGGTATTTTCAATATTTATAATCTCCGTCCAACTATACTTTAAATGTATATTTAGGGAATAGTTGGATAGAAAGAATATATGAGTACTATCTAAAACCTCTTCTTTTGACTTAATTACTGAATTTTTACTATACCTAAGTTTATTAGTTTTATATATAATTAATCATACTTTAAATTTATTATTGATTTTATTATAGCTTTTATAATGATTTATTAATGATTCTATTTATAATTAAAATTTAAATTTTATTATATATTTTTTCATCCTGCTAATTTGAGTTATTTAACTTCAAATATGAATTTTGTAATTTTCATAATAATTTTGGATATTTTTTACTATTTATGCTTTTATACATTTTACTAATAATGTAATTTTTCAAACCACTCCCCTTCCCTATCTACTATTTGAGAAACAAAGATTAAAAACTGTAAATGAACATAAGTCCACTTACAGTTTTTATCTGAACAACCATTTGATATCTATTCAAAATACCAATTTCACATATATTCTTAATAAAAATAAATACAAAAACACATAGTCTGCTCCAGACATTAAGCGATTCATTAAAATATTTACGTAATGCCCTTAGCAAACTCATATTTATATTTTATTTTGTAGCTTTATAAAAAGTAACACCTTTATCATTATATAATCCATCATTCTCTAATATGTTTTGGTAATTTTCAACTTTTTTGAAGTTTAGTTTTTCAAAAATATTTTTAAGATCATCTCCATCAAAATAGTGATTCCAAAAACGATATATTTTATAATTATTTTCTTCATCAATAATTATATTTTGATCTAATATTGCTTTATTTTCTAGAAAATGACTTGATTGGGATAAACATAAATATGGTTCATCTTGCCAAAATCCACCTTCAGAAAACTCCCAATTTCTTTCGAACTTCAAATTATCAATAGTATATTTATTAAGAGCATCAAAGATAAAAATGCCACCTGGTTTTAATGCATCATAAACTTTTTTTAAAAATACTTCTCTTTCTTCTATAGACAAAACTCCAAAGTCACAGTAAATCATAATGATTAGATCAAATTTATCTTTAAAATCTAAGTCTAAATAATCTTTACAAATATAGTTCACATCTAAATTATTTTGTTTTGCTCTATTCTTAGCATATTCTATTGAGTTTTGAGAGAAATCTACACCCGTAACCGTATATCCTTTCTTTGCAAATTTTTCTGTATATAGACCTGGACCACATCCTAAATCTAAGATCTCACCATCGGTTTTACCAAATTCTTTTAGTATCCACCTTACTGTTTTATCAATACTTTCTTCCTTCCTACTTGCAATATTAATATCTGTATTTATATGAATTTCAAGTAATTGTTCTGAAATATACTTATCCGTCCACATAATTGCTGTGCCTTTATCATAAGGTTTCACATCATTTACTAAACTTATAATTTTTTGAATATCCACACTATTCTCCTTTCATCATCTAGAAAATTTATCGATTTTCCCTAATATAGTCATCTAACCTAAGTTGTACATTAAACATACTTTGAAATATGCATTGAGCCATTTGTAATATTAGTCCAGAAATGGTTTACTATACAATGAAAGAACCTTAACTCAGTATTCATCATATTATGATAGCAATACAAAATTGATGGAGGGAAATACTTTATGCATCCTTTGATGTTTCAATCATATGATGAAATTTCCAAATATATATTAGGCTTATTGAACAGTTCTAGCCAACAAATCCTATTGATAGATGGCATTATATATAACTTACTGGTAAATACAATATTTAATGACCATATAGAGTTCCAAGAATTCATGAATGAATGGAATGACGCTAGCTACTATCATTTCCAATGTGAAGGTTACATGAAAACCTTAGTTGTTACAAAATGTTATTCTCACATGAGTATTTATTATTTTATCAATAACCTTATTATTCCTGCTGAAAAGCACTTTGCGGAATCATTAAAACATTTCTCTAAGATAAAAGTAATTCCTGAATTAACACATACTGAACAATTCAAACTCCTACCTAAAAAAGTTGATGATCTTAAAAAAATTGCTATTCAAATTAAAGAAGGCATAAAATTATATTCTTTATAAAAATATACTGACAATTTGAAGTAACATAAAAAGATATAAATAGACTATGGCCATCCATAGTCTATTTATATTGAGTTTGAGAGTTTAAAATCTCTATTTAATTCCTATGACTTTTTTATCAAATTTCAACATTTCCCTACCAAATATTTGTAATTTGCCAATACTTGTAATATAATATATTTTGTTCGTTTATTATATTTGTGAAATTAGACATTTTAAGGAGTTGCTTCATGGAAAAGAAACATACAACCATATTATGTATAGTATTATTAGTCATATGTATAGTTTTTGTCCTAGGGTCGAATTTTGATCATTCTTTCTCCCCTTCTGCAAATTACCATTCATTAAAAATAGATTATACGAATGAAGAAATTCATGGAATTTTGAAAGATCATTATAGAACTAAAAATCTATATGTAAACTATATTGGCTCTAACAAATATCGATATCTATATTCATTAGAACCATTAACTATGAATAATATTGACAAGGAAACTTTAGATCTTCTCAATTTTACTACCATCGGTGTTAATTTAAAAACGGGAAATATATTTAATAATAGTACTGGAGAATGTATTGGTAGTATAGGGAAAATTAGCAAAGAATTTAACATACTAACTCCAGAAGAATCAATCTTGCTTCTAGACCGTAAATTAATTGCTAAGAAAAATACTATGGCATCTTTAATATCATTTAGATCATTCAATAAGGGAAATATTATTATCAAAGAACAAGTAACGACAAAAAATAACTTATCTGACACTGCTGTTTCATTTATTATCAACCCAGTGACTAGACAGGTATATGATCTAAAATCGGGAGATTTTGTTTTCTTCTTAGATGAGCCACGGTCTATGACATATACTTCTAAAAAGAATCTTTAAAAAGTTACCCCATTAAGCACATTTACTTAGTGGGGTTTTATAATATATTTCATACTTCTTCCAAGGGAACATAATATAATTATGGTAAACCATTATGTAGTTATAAAAAAGGCATGCCATCACTGGCACGCTCCTATTCTAATTCAATCCCTACATATTTTCTATCTTCATAAACTTTTCTTTTTATTCTAATACTCTTTCCTACAAGGATGGAATAATCCTTCTTCATACGCTGAAACACCTTTCTAGTAGTATCATAAAAGACTTGTGATTTTCTTTGTAAGTCTAACAACCAAGCTCCTTCATAATAATCGTACTCTGGTATCTCTACAGGGTTATTATGTATTAGTACATAGTTTTTAATCTTCCTATGCATTTCCTTATTATGGATTTGTAATTGACCATTTAATGTTACATCAGATAAATGTAGACACCATGCCTTATTGTCACTACATTGGTCCATTATAAGTTTTATATCTTCCTCTAATTCATTAAGTTCAAATTCCAATTCTCCTGACATTTCGTCTGCCATTTTCCTAAACCTTTTATAAGACATTATGCCATCTGTATCTTCCCCTACCATATTTAATAAATAGTAGCTTAAGCTTCTAAGTTTATCATTAAAATTATGGAATGTTAAAGTAGGTACTTTAGCATCTTTATCTTCCTCTATATTATAGTCCTTTATCTTTTTATCTAACTCTCTTAAATAGGCCTTATAGCGGTCTAATTCTATTTGAGTAGTTATTATAAGATATCTAAGGTATAAAATAAAATCTTCCTTCGTCTCAAAATCAAAAACGTCATAGTTAAATATTTCTTGAATTTCTTCATTTATCTCATCCATATTATTACTTCACCCTTTTCTTAAAATGTCCTGCTATATACCAATCTACACTTAATAGGTCATCCTCTGTTATGTGCCTTAATCGTCTTTCAAGCTTTTCTAATATAGCATTTCTATTATAACCCAATTCCTCTACAATTTCACCTATTTTGATATAACGGTCTATGGTCTCCTCCATTTTTTCCCTAGGGATTTTTTCGTCCACATGGGCTTCTACAAAGTATTCTGCATCATAAGAAAGTATCTTCTCTCCTAATCTACGTACCCCGTCTACAGTCCAACTCCACTCCCCATTATAAATATCCACAAATAAGCTATCACCTATAAAAAGGGTTTTTTCTTTAGTTGAATATATAAAAGTTGAATCAGGAGAATGGTTTCCTCCCACATGTTCTAAAATACATATATGGTTTCCAATATCTATGCTTATAGATTTTTCAAAGATCACTTCTGGGACCTTTAACTCTATATTTCTATCTTCTTTAAATTCTGCTTTTATTTTCTCACTACAAAACTCTATCTCTTCTCCCATGGCCACTCTCTCATCAAGAGCCTCATCTGACCAATCAAGTCCCATCATGTCTTTTATCTTATTTGCCGTATACTTATGACAAAATGTTAGTGCATCCATCTCTTTAATTCCAAATACATGATCCCAATGCCAATGGGTTATGGCTAGAAGTCTCTTTTTATATATTCCTAAATTGTCTAACTGGCATAAAAATGTTTTTGCATGATCTGTTGAGTTTCCTCCATCCACTATTAAAACCTTATCATCCCCTACTATGGCTGCCAATATTGGTCTATCTGTTTCTTCCACAGGAGGCATATAATATATATTGTTGCTAAATTTTTTAAGCATAATCTTCCCTCCAACAAAATATAAGGACATATTTAAATATGCCCTTATGTTATCATAATTTATATGGTTTTAAAAGGATTGATTACTAAAATATGCCCGTGATCATAATGATTCCTACAGCTATTGGAACAATATATTTAACTATAAATCTCCAACTATTACTTACTTTAATATTAGTAGATCCAATATTGGTATCTTCCATGAATTTTTCAAATTTCCATACATATGCTGTGTATATGGATATTAGTAAAGCACATAAGGTAAGTAGTATGTTTCCAGATACGAAATCTACAAGTCCAAATAAATCTCTACCTAATATTTTAATATGACTCCATGGACCTTGAGATAGGATAGGTCCCATTCCAACTAGGAACATGGCTCCTATTGAATACCATACAGCTTTTTTTCTACTAACTTTAAATATTCCCTCTACAGTACTAGCTACTGGTTCTAAGAATCCAAGGGCCGATGTTATTCCAGCTAAAGTTATTAGGAAGAAGAACATTCCTCCAAAGAAATTGCCAAATGGTATTTTAGAAAAGAGTTTTGGCATGGTAATAAAAAGTAGACCAGGGCCTGCATCAGGTGACATCCCGAAGGCAAAAAGTGCTGGAAATATAACTAATCCTGAGATGAAAGCAACTGCCGTGTCAAATATTACTACCAAAATTGAATCCTTAGGAACGTCTGTAGTCTTTGGACTCAAATAACTTCCATATACAAAAGCAGAAGCCATACCTATTCCAACAGAGAAAAAGGCCTGACCTAGTGCAGCTAAAGCAACACTACCGTTAATTTTACTAAAGTCCGGTGTTAGGTACCATCTAAGACCATCTATTGAATTTTCTAAAGTCAATGATCTTATGGCCAAAACTATTAACATTATAAATAGGGCTGGCATCATGTATTTACAAGCCTTTTCTATGCCCTTCTCAATTCCCTTAGTAGCTATTATTCCTGTTATTCCTAATGCTAATACAGTATATGCAATAAGTTGAGTAGGATTTGACATGAAGTTCTTATAAACAAGACCAATCTCCTCAACAGAAGCTCCATCGAATTGACTAAATGAAATTTTAAAGAAATAACTTATGACAGAGCCAATGACCATTGGATAATAAGTCATTATTAAAAATACAGCTATAGTTCCTGTCCATCCTATAGATACCCAAAAGCTACCTTTTCCTTCTATCTTTCTCATACCCATTATGGGATTTTCTTGTGCTTTTCTACCTAAACTAATTTCAGAAATAAACAAAGGGATGCATATAACTATACAAATGGCGAAATATAAGAATAAAAAGGCTCCTCCTCCATTCATACCAACCATATAAGGAAATCTCCATATGTTCCCCAGACCTATGGCAAATCCAGCCGTAGCCATTATGAATCCAAAACGACTTGCCCAATTTTCCCTTTTTTTACTTTTCACATTACTCATTTAATCCCTCCCACTAAATTCTTAGAATTTAATTAAGGCGGTTATATCTTCTTATTCTATATAGATTCAACAACCGCCCCTTTCATTTACTCCAATATGGTTTGTTCCTCTATCTCCGTACCTATTAACTGAAGAGCCTTTTCTATTAATCCTCTTCTTAAGTCACGTTCTTTTATTAAATCTAGTTTAGGGTTACCTAGTGGATAAGGTATGGATACAGTAGGGACTATTCTATTAGCTCCCACCGATTCCGATATAGGTACTATGGTGGATAAATGTACTACAGGAATACCGTACTTTTCTATTCCCTTTACCATGGTTGCACCGCAACGAGTACAAGTGCCTCATGTAGATGTAAGTAATACGCCATCAACTTTAGCATCAAACAATTCCTTTCCTATATCTTTTCCAAACTCTTTTCCATTAGAAACGGATGTACCCGTTCCAGTTGTGGTGAAAAAGTATTCGTATACCTTTCCTATAACACCTTCTGTCTCTAAATCTCTTAATACATCTAGAGGCAATACCCTATTAGGATCTTCATTAGCATATATGGGATCATACCCACCATGGATAGTCTCATAAAAATCAGAAGTCAAACTATCCACATCATTTATTAAATATTTACCGTATTTAGATGCACTAGCTGATTCTATTCTATCAGGATTGTTTTTAGGTACTATTCCTCCACTAGTTACTATAGCTATAGTTGCTTTCCTTAAGTCCTTAATAGGTTTAGCTGGATCTACCTTATCAAACACTGGCATAGGTAATTCTGTAGTAAAATCTTCATTGTTAAATCTAGCCAATAACATGTCTACAGCCCTTTGAGATCCTCTTTTTTCAGAGAATACAGTTTTTCTAATGCCCTTTGGAATATAGCCATCTATCTGAGGACTATCTAACTCTATATCCCATAATAACTTTTTAGAAATGGATACCATCTTCTTTAGGGCTCTCCTCATACCACTAGCCGAATCACCAGTAGATATTATATAAGAATTTTCATTACATATTTCAACCCCTGGATTCTCTTCATACATACCAGTGACTACAGGTATATTTAACTCTTTATTAACAATTTGAGCTACACCTGCACAAGCCATACCGTATCTTCCTGCATTAAACGACGGGCCTGCTATTACTATATCTGGTTCATATTCTTTAATACTCTTGGAAATGATTTTTATTGCTTCATCCTTATTTTCATTGAAATAATTATCTCCACATATTAAAGTTCCTACCACTTCTATGGAGTCATCACATAAGTTTTCAAAGGCCAAACCAGGACCTATAGGACCTTTTTTCATAATAGGTTCTATATGAGCCATATCCTCACCACCTATTTGACCAAAGAACTGATTTAAATAATAAATTACTTTATATTTTTTATTCATCCTATTCCCTCCCTTCTTAATAGCCTTTGACAGTCACATTATGATATCCAATTTCAGATGTAGCACCTATTATTGCATTTAATTCACAACTAATTTGTCCCTTCTCATCAAGACTTCCTTCGTAGCCTCCTGCCAAATTCTCTATTGCCTTAGGATTACCTATTACCTTGTCAGCTGCTGGTAAAACTACCAAATGACTTACATTTCCAGTAGATACAACTGCTTTAGCTTCTTTAGCCGTATCTGCTAGTGATTGGGATGATCCATCCCTTCCTGCACACTCATCTGTTATTAGTACGGTCTTTATTCCATCCTTTTCTAGCCTTCTACAGATCATTAATAAATCTGCATCAGGATTTCCATAACCTTCTTCACTTACTATAACTCCATCTGCACCAAGTGATTTCACTATCTTAGTTGCATAATTGCATGACCTTATTTTTCCTTCTAAAGTAGTTAGCTCTGGTGTCATTACAACTCCTAGGAAATTTAATTCCTTTCCGTGTTTATTATATAGATCTAATATTACAGAGTTATTTAAATGCTGATAAGTAGTTATCTTGTCGCATGCTGCCACACAATTACCACTTATTACTGCTCCATCTAATATTTCATTTGGATGTATAAAAGTAGGCAACATAACCTTTGAATCTACACCATATATGTAGGTATCATGTAGTAACCCCTGTGATATGAGCATTTGTACATAGACTACCTTAGGCAAATCCTTATATTTTAATGTACTATCTCCTACGGATTCAAGATTGTATACTAAAAGTTCATCTTCTTTAATATGCCTACCAGCTTCTCCCACATAAGAGGCTGCTTTTAATCCTGCTTTTCTTACAGCTTCTTCATGTTCATGGGCATGTAAATCCTTAACTGGTGTTATGTCTACCACTAGATTATAGGTACTAGAAAATGGTGTATAGGCTCCACCTTCTCCCCACATATCTATAATGCCTTCCTGGAAACCTACAATATCACCTATAGTTACAACAGCAGCACCTTTTAATACCTTAGTTTTTCCAGTACCAGCTTCAAACATCTTGCTTGTTACACCTGGAAATCCATTTCCTTCTCCCTCGGTTTTTACCCTAGGTTCTATTACGTCCTTCACAGGTATAATTCTCGTTTTATCTCCTGGCTTAGCTATATCTACTTTCACATCCATTATTCTAGGATCTTCTTTTAAAATATTTCTCAATTCATTTTCATTAATGTGCAATATGCCATCCTCTACCAATGTTCTTTCTCCAAATACCATATCCTTAATATGAATATTTCCAATTTCTAATTTCAAGAAATTCACCTCCAAATGTGCTTTTAACCTCTTCCATACCACTTTTTAAAAGGGTATAGTCTATCATAGCAAAGTCCTTATAATGTTCTTTTCTTTTTCTGTGACCATTTTTTATGTATAAGTTGTCATATTTAAGAATGCTATCCTCGATAACTTCTAGTTGGAATAAATCTTTATTTTCCTTTATCTTTCTTAATATTATAGATTTTACGGGAGATAAAACCATTTTTATACTGGCATTTAAGGGATGGGTTACTAGTTCATAATCTTGGTGTAATAAATCTCTTGTTTTTATTAATACATCCTTTGGATTTCCATCTACCCATATGGTATTTTCAAATTCATTTTTTACCATAGGATTATTGCTAATAATTTTATACTCCATGGCCTGCCTCCTTTCTATAGGATTGTTTTATGCTATTATAATTAGCAAATTACATACCAACTTTTATACTTACTCCATAATTCTATTAATCGTTCTCTCAGTGCAAGTAAAGTACACGTTTTTTACAAAACAAAAAGACGAATACTACAATCCGTCTTTTTCATAATAGGAAATTTTTTTCCCAACATACTATGTAATTTTTTTCCTATATCATTTTAAGTTATATTCGGTAACTTTATTAAATAATTGCCTACGACTTATTTTAAGCTCTCTTGCTGCTTTAGAAATGTTATTTTCACATATGTCTAGTACCTTTTTTATATATTCTGCCTCTATTTCATTTCTCATCTCTTTAAGGGGCTTTATTATATTTATTTTCTGTAGACTATGCCTATTTTCATTTTTATCCTTGGGTAAATATTTTTCTAACACGTATCCCCCTTCTGAGAGGACTACAAGCATCTCTATTATGTTCTTTAATTCTCGTATGTTTCCAGGATAATGGTAATCTCTTAAAAAATTCATAACTCCATCTTCCACATGATCTATTTCCTTATTATATTTTAGTTTTGACTTGTTTAGGAAAAAATCTATAAGATTTATAATATCTTCTCTTCTTTCTCTTAAAGGAGGAATCTCTATAGTTATTGTGCTTATTCTATAAAAAAAATCTTCTCTAAAGCTTCCTCTAAATATTTCATCACTGATATTTTTATTAGTAGCAGATATTAATCCAAAGTTCACATCTATAGAATTATTGCTTCCTATTCTTTCAATTCTCCTATTTTCTAGAACTCTCAAAAGTTTCACCTGAGTATTTAAGGATATATCGCCTACCTCGTCTAAAAATAGAGTCCCTCCTTTGACAGATTCCAATTTACCTATTCTTCTTTCAATGGCCCCTGTAAAAGCTCCCTTTTCATGGCCAAATAGCTCTGATTCTAATAGGGACTCAGCAAATGCAGAACAGTTTATGGGCATGAATTTCTCCTTTTCTCTGGAGCTACATACATGTATATAGTTAGCTATTACCTCTTTCCCTACACCAGATTCTCCTAGTATTAGTATATTGGCATTACTGTCTGCAGCCTTTTTAGCTATATGAATACATTCTTTAAATTTTTCACTTTTTGAATCCAATATAAATCCTTCGTTTAAGTGTTTATCTTTCTTCTTTGATAATAGCATTTCCTTGATTTTTTTTATATCCTTTAAAAGGATTCCAGGTGCATGGCTTTTTACAAAATAGTTATAAGCCCCTTTTTTTATTGCTTCAACTGCATTTTCTATGGTCCCATATCCTGTTATGATTATAACCTGTATATTTTCGTTTATTTTCTTAACTCTTTTTAAAAGCTCAACTCCATCCATTTTATCCATTAAAAGGTCTGTGAGAATTAAATCATAGTTCTTTTTCTTAATCATCCTTAAAGCTTCTTCACCATTAGCTGCCGTATCCGTATCATATCCCCTTTTATCTAATATTATTTTAAGCACTTGCCTATATTCTATTTCATCATCTACAACAAGTATATTCATATTATCCATTAACCGCCCCTCCCTTATTTAAAGTAATATAAAAGGTCGTACCTATTCCCACATGACTTTCAACACTAATTGTTCCTCCAATTTTCTTTAATTCACTATAAACTATATATAACCCTAACCCAGTGCCTTTCCCCGGTTCTTTCGTAGTAAAAAAGGGATTAAATATATCCTTTAAAAACTCTTTCTTTATGCCTTGTCCCGTATCCTTAAATGTAATAGTCACTTTATTGTCTTCCTCTTCACATCCTATGAAAATTTTTCCACCAGTTTCCATTGCATCGATGGAATTTTGTATTAAATTTAAAAATATATACTTTAAGGATTCTTGATTCATATGAATGGTCAAATTACAATTACATACAATATTGCATTTAACATTATTTTTTTCAAGATTCTTTCTTTCTAAATTTAAAAGGTTTGAAGTAAATCTACATATATTTACAGGTTCCGTTGTATTACTAGTCATGCGTGAAAAATTCAATAAATTATCAATTATTTTGCTAGCCCGCTCCACTGAACTATCTATGATTTCTAGAGCCATATTCTTTTCTATCTCCTCGTTCTTTAGTAGAAAAGAGTAATTTCTTATTATTCCCAAGGGATTTCTTATCTCATGGGCTACTCCCGCAGCTAATTGCCCTATGGCTGCCATTTTATTTTCTTGTAACATATTTTTCTCAATGAGCTTAACCCTCGTTATATCCTTTATCATAATAAGCACATCTGTTACATTGTTAGATTTATTCTTCAGAGGAAAGGTATCTATTTCATATATACTTCCATCATTCCTTATTTCTTTATTATGGTGCTTCTCCCCCTGGAAAGTTTCCTTTATCATCTCTATAACATTACTTTCATTAAGATTATCTATCACACTTTTGTAGGGTTTACCTATAATTTCCCTTTTATTTAATTTTAAAAGATTACATAATGCTTTATTTACATTAGATACCACAAGTTCCTTGTCCACAACTAGCAACAACTGTGACATACCATCAAAGGTAATTTGAAGGTCCTTTTTGCTCTTATAAAGTTCCTCTGTCCTTTTATATACTTCCTCCTTTAAACTCTTATTCCATAAATATGATATGTATATAATAAATAATATGGATACTACAAATACACACATTATCAATCCAAATTTATCTCCTAGCTGGTTTTTATCAAAGGGTAGTGACATTCCAAACCATTTTTGTTGAATCCTAGCCATTATTTTTTTCTTTTTAAGACTAAATATGCCTTTATTTAATATTGACAATAATATCTTATTATCTTTGCTAACAGCAAAGGAACATTCCTTCTCATACATGGGATTGTCTAATACTTTATATGAAGATTTTAAATTATAATTTTCTAGAAAATAGACTAGAACAGGTTCATCTCCTACAACAGCATCTACTTCCTTTTTTTCTAATAATCCTATTCCTTCTTTTATATCTCCTGTAAAAACAAAGTCTATGTTCCTTATTCGACTTTGTAAAAATTGTATTGCATAATCGCCCTTAGGTATTGCAACTTTTCTTCCTTCTAAATCTGTATAGTTATTTATCTTAGAATCAATTGACATTAGTATAGATCCTCTTAAATCATATATGCCATTTGAAAAAAGAAATTTCTCTTCCCTTTTCTTAGATGGAATCATATCAAAAAAATGAGTTTCCTTTTTTTCTAAACTTGTTAAGGCATCATTCCACGTATTCTCTGGCTTTAATCTAATATCTATTCCCAGTTCTATAGATAAGGCCCTTATATAATCAACTATAAGGCCTTTATACTGATTATTTTCATCATTTAAAAAACGTAGTGGTGGAGAATTATAATCTGCTCCATAAATTATTTCTTTGTGTTCATTTAACCACTGAGTCTCAAGGACTGTTAGTTCTTTAGATTTTCTAAAATAATCCCATAAGTTAATTTCATATTCAATTTGAAAATACATATTTAAAAATAACACTATTGCAAAAATCCCCATTAATAAAACGCCTATTATTCTTTTTCTCATATATAACTCCTTAAAATATATTCTTTATCTATATTTTAAAGAAAGATTGTAAATAAATTTGTCAAAATTCCAGTTATAAACGTAAAAAATTCCTTTCATTGGAAAGGAATTTTAATGTACTTAACCATTTATAATATATCCACCATTTACATGGATCATTTGTCCCGTCATATAGGATGCATCTACTGAAGCCAAATATACATATGCAGGTGCTACTTCTACCGGTTGTCCTACCCGCCCGAATTCTGTATTTTTTCCAAACTCCATTATCTTCTGTGGACTAAAGGTAGCTGCTATTAGAGGGGTCCATATAGGTCCTGGTGCAACGCCATTTACTCTAATCCTCTTATCTGCCAAGGATATGGCCAAAGACCTTGTTAAAGATACTACAGCTCCTTTAGATGATGCATAGTCCATAACTTGCTCATTTCCCTTATAGGCAGTTACAGAGGCTGTATTAATTATACTACTACCTTCTTTTAAATGGGGTAGGGACGCTTTTATTAAATAAAATATAGAAAATACATTTATATCAAAGGTCCTCTTTAATTGTTGAGCAGTTATATCTAATATGCTCCTTTGAGCATAATGTTCTCCTGCATTATTTACTAATATATCTAATTGTCCAAATTCATCAATTACCTTCTTAACTATTTCATTACAAACACTTTCATCACCTATATCACCTGGAAGTAATATACACTTTCTATTTTCCTTCTCTACTAAGTACTTAGTTAGCTGAGCATCATCCTCTTCATCTAAATATGATATAGCCACATGGGCTCCTTCCTTTGCAAAGGCTATGGCCACTGCTTTGCCTATACCACTATCTCCTCCTGTTATTAAAGCTACCTTATCAAGTAATTTCTCACCACTATATTTATAAGATGGATGGGAATATATAGGAAGAGGATTCATTTTATACTCAACCCCAGGTTTCTTACTTTGCATTTGAGGCGGTAAATTTTCTGGAAGATTTAAGTTAAATTCAGATTTTGTATCCACTTATTCTCGTCACTCCTATACAATAAATTTTTATTTTCAATTTATAGTATCCATAATTTAACTTAATTTATTCTTAAATGTGTAAGAACTTATAATTTACCTACATTAATACTTCTACTTTATCATTAATTATAAGTTCATCTTCTTTTACAATACAATTGTAGGCCAATATGTTTACTCCTTTATCCTTTGCAATCTTTAGAGCTTCTGAAAATTTAGGATCCATTTCCACATTAGGAGTGAATTTCTTTATATCCTCTATTTGTATTAAAAATAAAATATAATTTTCATATCCTTCATCTAAAAGATCTATTAATTCATAAACATGTTTTCGTCCTCTCTCGGTTGGAGCGTCAGGAAACATACTCATTCCATCCTTTTCTAAAGTAACACTTTTAATTTCCACATATCCCTTTGAATTACCCTTTTCATAGTACAAATCAAATCTAGAATTTCCCTTCTTTGCTTCTCTTTTTACATAATCTAAGTCTTGTAATTCCTCCACTTTATTTTCATCCAAAGCTTCATATATTACCTTATTTGTAATTTGAGAATCTATATTTATCAATGTCTTATTTTCCTTATAGGCAGCTACTAGGGAATATTTTGTCTTTCTATTAGGATTTTCTGCTTTTTCTAGAATTGCCCTTACTCCATTTTCTAAAATTTCCCTACATCTTCCTGTGTTTTTCACATGAACAGTTTCTATTTCCCCATCTATTGCCACATGGGAAATAAATCTATTGGGCCTATCTACAAATTCTCCTATCTTAATGCTTTTATATTTCATTGAAAACCTCCATATTTCTTGTCTATTTGTTCTTATTTTTACCCATTTATGTAATAATCTAAAACATAATTATGTTATAGGGAGAAAAATGATGAAATGCCACTATTTCCAAGGCAATAGGAAATTAATACTTCATTTGACATATATGACTAGTACATATTATACTTTAAAAAAGCTTATATTTTATGGAGGAAGATCACATATATGGATTTTAAAATACATAATAAATCAGATAAACCTTATAATATTGTTCATACAGAAAATTCTGTAATAGAAAAATGTATTGAATTAGAAAAAGAATTGCCTCATTTTATGGATGATTTTTTCATATATTTAAAAAATGGTATAGCTCTATCTAGTAGATATGCCTACTTACAAGATGTATTATTCTTTTGTAAGTATTTAGTGAAAGAAACTAATCATACTAATGCTGAGGATACCATATCTATTTCCAGGGAAGATTTTAATAAATTGAAGGCAAAAGATATAAATAGGTTCTTAGGAGATTATTGTACTAGATATATTATTAGAAGTGAAACCTCTACTGTAGTCATGGAAAATCATAATAGGGCATTGGCTAGAAAAAAATCTTCCATTGCCGTATTATTTAAATTCTTATATAGAGATGAAATAATGGATAATAACATCACCGATGGATTTAATCCCATAAGACTACCTAAACCTCAGCCTGATGCTATAAAACGATTAGAAATAGATGAAGTAGCAAGAATGTTAGATGCAGTTGAAACGGGAATAGGACTAACGGACAAGGAAATGATTTACTGGGAAAAGACTAAATTGAGGGATAAAGCCATATTAATTCTATTTGTAACCTATGGATTAAGGTTAAAGGAGTTACAACAATTAAACCTATCTTCCTTTAACTTTAGTAGGGGTGATTTTAAAATATACAGAAAAAGAGGAAAAGAAGTTAATATGCCTCTTAATAAATCTGTAGAGAAAGTAATTATGGAATACATTGAAAAGGAACGTGCTGAAGATTCTCAAATACTAGAACAACATAAAGATGCCCTATTTCTATCTTTGCAAAAAACTAGGATGACTCAACGGGCCATAAGACAATTAGTAAAAAAATATACGGCTATAGCCTTAGGAACTACCAAGGACAATGGTTATAGTCCCCATAAGTTAAGGGCGACAGCTGCCACGTCATTAATACAAAATGGATTTTCCATATATGATGTTCAAAATTTATTAGATCATGACAATGTAACCACCACTCAACTCTATGCAGCTCATAAAAAAGATTCTAAGAGACAAATTGTGAAGCAATTTGAATGGTTAGAAGAATAATATAAAATAAAAAGAATGTGGACTATAATCCACATTCTTTTTATTTTGCTGGAACTTTTATACTTTGCCCAGGATATATATCCCATGAGTTTAAATTATTAATTTCACCTATGATGTGTACTGTTTTACGTATGTCATCTTCCTTAGAAGTAAATTTTTTTGCTATAGTCCATATAGTATCGCCCTTTTCTATATAAATTTCTATGTAATTTCCTTTCTCTTTTAGAGGAGTATTATTAACTCCATATACAGTTGAGCATAAAAATATTCCCGCTATTAATATGATTAATATTATAGTATTTTCCTTTTTATATTTTAGTATGAATTCTAACACTAAACTCCCTCCAAACATGTGTTCTCTTTATGTTTTTTATTTTACCAGAACATTCGTTCGTAGTAAAGAGTTTTTTAGAACAAATGTTTGATTATTTTTCAAAATATGTGCTATAATAGTTACAAGAACTTATATTTGGAGAATTGAGGGGTAATCGTATGAAAGATGAATTAACTAATCAACAAAGAAAAATACTTGATTTTTTAAAATATACAGTAAGTGAAAAGGGCTATCCACCTTCAGTAAGAGAAATTTGTGTGGCAGTAGGTTTAAAATCAACTTCCACTGTACATAATCACTTATCTAAATTGGAGAAGAAAGGTTATATTCGTAAGGACCCTACTAAACCAAGGGCTATAGAAATATTAGATACGGAAGATGATATGCTACTAAATACTACTGCCATAATAAATGTACCTATAGTAGGTAAGGTTACTGCAGGGGCTCCCATATTAGCCGTGCAAAATGTTGAAGATTCCTTTCCAGTTCCTAAAAACTTCGTGGATGACAATAAGTATTTTATGTT
Source organism: Anaeromicrobium sediminis (assembly GCF_002270055.1). Classification (NCBI taxonomy): domain Bacteria; kingdom Bacillati; phylum Bacillota; class Clostridia; order Peptostreptococcales; family Thermotaleaceae; genus Anaeromicrobium; species Anaeromicrobium sediminis. The sequence continues at coordinate 238,148 of NZ_NIBG01000001.1, forward strand.
AACTATTAAAGGAACTAGTATGATTGAAGCAGGAATTCTAGATGGGGATTATGTTCTTATTAAGCAACAGCAAACTGCATCTAACGGAGATATTGTGGTGGCTATGCTAGAAGATGAAGCTACTGTAAAAAGGTTTTTTAAGGAAAGTGATTATATCAGATTACAACCAGAAAACCACACTATGGAACCTATAATATGTAATGATGTTAAAATATTAGGACTTGTTAAGGGTGTCTTTAGAAAAATGTAATAACATATACACAAAAAACCCATTTGATTTTTAAATGGGTTTTTGTGCTTCCTTTTTTATTAGTCTTAATAATACATAAATACCTACCATTAAAATTAATGTGGACACGATTCCAGCCTCTGGTCCAAAACTTCCTCCTGTTATCCAGTTAGAGCCCACAGATTCTAACTTAAACAAAGTTCCCGTATCTACTTGATTACCACTAACTTCAAATCCATAAATATTTCCCTGTGCCCAGTTCCACGAGGCATGAATGCCACATGCACCCCATAATTCCTTATATTTTATAACATAAAGTCCAAATAATAGACCTACTAATACAATATTCATTAAGGCTATCATATTTACATTTGGATTGAAAAAATGAGCTAAGGAAAAAAGCATAGAAGATACTATAAGTCCTAACCCAGCACTGTATCTAGCTCCTATTATATTCATAAGCCATCCCCTTGTTAAAATCTCTTCTGTGGCACTTTGAACTACCCATGCAGGTAAGACCAACAAAACACTTCCTATAGCTGCTACTCCCACTTTTCCATGAAAATTTTTATCTAGTATGGCATTTCCTGTTACAAGCAAAATGAAGGTTACAATGGAAAATAATATTAATCCTATAAAGAATCCTCTCATATAATTCTTAAAGGCATTTCTTTTATAAAATCCCAAGGTAGATATTTTTCTTTTTTCTATGAATTTCACCCAAAAAAATACGCATACACTAATTAAAGAAAACATTATAATTAATTGTGTTACGAATGCACTTACATTAGTAAAATTTATTTTGCTTAAAGATATTAATATTGATACTCCTACGCCTAGAAATTGGCCTACTATGAAGAATCCTATTCCTAATAGTATGGCAACAATTAAATTAGGTAAATATTTAGCCTTTCTTGCCTCATTAAATAAACCGGTCTTATTATTTAGTAACATATATAATTCACCTCCACCTTAATTATAGTATTAGTTTGAAATTATTTCCAACATTATATACTCCATATTAAATGTAGAGGGCACAATAAAGTATTATTCTTCATTGTGCCCTCTACATTTAAATTTTCTCTTTAAATTTAGGATCTATATAATCTTTTATTTCATTAATTTCTATTTTAATTTCTACAAACTCCTTGGCTGTATCACTTAAAGGCATGTAAAATAAAATTATATAATTATCTCTTAAATATAGATTCATTCCCTCTGCTTCCACATTGTCAATGTTTTGAGCTTTAGCTTTCTCATTGATTATATCCTTTACTTTTTTTTGAGATTCTTCATCCTTTTTAAAAACATTGTAAGAAGTTATCTCTTCATTTGCTTCCAGATCAAAAGTTACGCTAGTCTTAATCTTTATTTCCCCTATATTAATCATCTTTCCTTTTCCATCATATAATACACTTATGACCTTATTATTTTTTTTAGTAACCTCATAGTCAATATTTACATGCGAATATACTTCCTTATTAGAATAAGGCTCTATAGCATTTTTAAAGTCTTCGTTTACTTTATCAAATTTCATTTCTGTAGAGGTACTTTTAAGTTCAGGGTAATACAACTTAATATTTTTTTCTAAACTAAGTTCCTTCTTCTCTATCTCATAGTTTAAAGCCATATCTTCTTCTTCTTTATCAATAGGACCTTCCTTTAGACCGCATGCGGTTAAGCTCAATACCATTATTAGTAGTATACTTATGGAAATTTTCATGAAATCCATAGCATAACTTCCCTTTATCTCTTTTTTTCTCATTCTTCAACCTCCTTAAGGTTTAAAGTTTTTAAGCCTACTTACTACATACTAGTATTTCACTTGAAAACATATTTTATAATAATGTATAAAGGATAAAATAGATTAAAATCTATCTTATCCTTTATTTAATAATTCCCAATTTATTGAAGGGATATATTCTAAAAAATACTTTTCCCTTTATTTTATCTTTTTTTATAGGACCTAATTTTCTACTATCTAAACTAATTTCCCTATTATCTCCCATTACAAAAATCTTATCTGCAGGAACTCTTATCTTTAAATCCTTACCTACATAATTATCTTTAATGTAGTTTTCATTAATTTCTTCTCCATTAACATAAGTTTTTCCATTTCTTATCTCTACTAAATCTCCACTTACCCCTATAACTCGTTTTATCAAGTTCTTAACCTTACCTGTAGATGTCATAATAAAGGTTTTAAAAATTACCACATCTCCCCTTTCAGGTTCCATTAATGTATAGGGAATTTCATTTATAAGTAAGTAGTCATTATTATAAAAACTTGGATCCATGGAATTTCCTTTTACTAAAGTTGGCCTGATAAATACAGATATAATTAGAGCTAATACAGTAGCTAGTATGAAAGTTTTTATCCAATCCATAGTGCATTTGTCCAAAATTTCTCCTTCTTTCACATAATCTATTTATATAATTTGGCTATTACCTTTGATATTAGCAATAAATTACATCCTAGTCAATTTTTTATAAAATAAAAAAAGACCAGTTTTCAAACTGCTCTTAATATGCATATTTTTAATATTAATTTTTATGATATTTATTTATTAATTCACCGTATTGTTCCATCAAGTCATCTGATTTTTCCTCTAAGGTTTCCAGTCTTTTAGATAGACTATTTATAGCACTATCTAATTCATTAAAGCCATCGGATATTTGAGAAAATATTTTATTTATTTGTTCTATTTGTTTTAATTCTTCTTCATATTTATTATACATAAATTTATCCCCACTTTCTTACTTTTATTCCTATTATTAACTATATTCAAAATTTTTATACTATATGTATAAAATGTAGGGCCATTTGATGATATAATATTCCTAATATGAAATTTATAACATGGGAGGAAGTATTATGAGTAAAACATATGAAGAATTAGCTACTGAAATTACAAAAGCATGGTTAGAAGCCATAGGCTCTTGTGCTGGTGGAGATACATCTAGTCCAGCCCTTAAGGCTTTAGACCTTTTAAATAACACTGAAAAAATAAATGAATTTTACAAGGAGATACATAAGACTATAAGTACTACAAAATAACTTCTTTATAAGTAAAGTGGGTGATTTAATTAAATCACCCATTTTATCTATTCATACATTTTATCTATATTGTTTTGAATTTCATCATCTTCTAAGAAGTCATCAAAGTCTATTTCTTTGTCAAATACACCCTTTGGTGTAATTTCTATTACCCTATTAGATATAGTTTCAATAAACTTATGGTCATGAGATGTAAATAACATAGTTCCTTTGAAAGCAACAAGTCCATTATTAACAGCTTGAATAGATTCTAGGTCTAAGTGATTTGTAGGCTGATCTAAAAGTAGCATATTAGCTCCTGATAACATAAGCTTTGAGAACATACATCTTACCTTTTCTCCTCCAGATAATACGTTACACATCTTAAGAGGTTCTTCTCCTGAGAACAACATCTTTCCTAAGAATCCTCTTATAAAAGTTTCTGATTTTTCTTCTGAATATTGTCTTAACCAGTCTATTAGGTTTAAGTTTAATCCCTCAAAATAAGAGCTATTATCTTTAGGTAAATGATCCTTTGTTATAGTTACTCCCCACTTGAAAGTTCCTTCATCTGGCTCTATTTCACCCATTAATATTTTAAATAAAGTGGTCTTGGCAATTTCATTTCTTCCAAGTATTATTATCTTATCACCCTTACTTACAGTAAAGCTTACATTGTTTAATACTTTAACTCCATCTATAGTTTTACTAATTCCATCTACCATAAGAATATCCTTACCAGCTTCCCTCTCTGGTGTAAATCCAACAAAAGGATACCTTCTTGAGGATGGTTGAATATCATCTACTGTAATCTTATCTAAAAGTTTCTTTCTAGAAGTGGCTTGCTTAGCCTTTGAAGCATTAGAACTAAATCTTGCAATAAATGCTTGTAATTCTTTAATCTTTTCTTCTTTCTTTTTGTTTTGTTCTTTCATTAATCTTAAAGCTAATTGACTTGATTCATACCAGAAATCATAGTTTCCAACAAATAACTTAGCTTTACCAAAGTCAATATCCAACATATGAGTACATACTTTGTTTAAGAAGTGTCTATCATGGGATACTACTATAACTGTCTTTTCATAAGTTATTAAGAATTCTTCTAACCAGTTAATAGCTCTAAAGTCTAAGTGGTTAGTAGGTTCATCTAGTAAAAGGATATCTGGCTCACCAAATAATGCCTGAGCCAATAAAACCTTAACCTTTTCATTTCCCTTTAACTCGTTCATTCTTTTAGAATGTAAGTCTTTTCCAATACCTAATCCCATTAATAATTTTTCAGCATTTACTTCTGCTTCCCATCCATCTAATTCTGCAAATTCACCTTCTAATTCAGATGCTTTTATTCCATCTTCTTCTGTAAAATCTTCTTTCATATATAGGGCATTTTTTTCTTCCATTATTTCATGTAATCTCTTATGGCCCATTATAACTGTATTTAACACTTCAAATTCATCAAACTCAAAGTGATTTTGCTTTAAAACAGCAAGTCTTTCACCTGGAGTAATAGATACATTTCCCTCATTAGGTTCTATCTCTCCTGATAATATCTTTAAAAAAGTAGATTTTCCCGCTCCGTTTGCCCCTATAACTCCATAACAATTGCCTGGAGTAAATTTCACATTTACATCATCAAATAATTTTTTATCTCCAAATCTTAATCCTATACCAGTTACTGTAATCAAATTTACTTATGCCATACAAACTTTCTTGTATAGCTTCCTCCTCTCGGTTTATGAATTTCATATACGCTAAAAAATTGCACAGTTAAATGTGCAATTTTAATATCTACCTTTTAAATTATACACTCTTTTCAATTAGTATCAAATACTTTTTTTAATAGTATTTAAATTTTAATCATTATAATTAATCATAACCTTTAAATTTCTTTTGTTTTTGATAGTCTACTCTTAATAATATGATATATTTTCTCTTCATTTAAAAATTCCCCATCCTCGTAAGAACTCTTAAATGCGCCTATGAACTTTAACCTCATATTATCCTTTTTTAATCCTGTACCAAGTATTAAAAAGTTATCTCCTTTTAATACTTTCAAGTTAAAATCTCTACATTTGAAATCAATATTTTTACCCTCAGACATTTTCCACTGCCTCCTATGAACAGTTCCTACAGATTATTTATATAATATTATTTCTGATTTCATAATTATTATTCAACAGCTCTTTCAACTTCTACATCCTTATTTAATGAATCTACATATATATAGTAACTAGTATCATTTAAATCCCCAGTAAATCTCCATTTGAAAAACAATTCTTCTGTTCTATCCCTATGTCCAGTTAATATTTGATCTTTTATTTCCATATTAAAGTCTATTAAGTTTTTAGCTCCTTCGTAATTTCTAAATACTTCATCATATTTATTGTCTTTTAAAGCCATACCTATCCAATAATCTTCAAAATCCATTTTTATTATCTTTCCTTTGTTACCAAGGTCTAACTCCACTTCTATGGTGGCTGCTAAATTTATATAGTTATCTGTTTTTCTACTTAAATTTAATTCTAGAATTCTTCCCCTTATATTAGACTTTGTTACCTGTAAGTTTTTGAATCCTCTCTCTTCCAAAAAACTTACTATATATTTTTTTGCTTTCTCTATAGATATATTTATGTCATAATTTCTATACTTTTTTATATCTTCTTCTATATGATCCCAATTGTCATCTTCTACTCTTTGAACTTTTCCACTTCTCTTATACAATTCTATTTTATATCCACTATCACATCTAAACCTTATATCTCCTATGAATATATCTTCATGTCCATATCTTGATTCTCCACCACCACTAGTATGTATATTATTTGTAGTATCTAAGCCTTCCATAAATTTCTTTGCTTTAATTATAAGTTCTTCTTCAGAGAGAAATACCTTTCCATATACGTGTTCTACAGGCGGCATCCTTCTTTTTTCTCTTTTTATATCTGTTGAGTAGTCATAATCTTCTCTAGGATAATTGCGAATATAGGTATTCATCTCATTTATAGCATTACTTACATCTTCACTATATATTAAATCTTCCAATAAAGTATTACGTATGAAGGGTTCGTATTTGTAGTTTATATCATTTAATTTCTTATATATTTTATTCATATTCCCTATGGCATTTCTATTTTCATCAGTCATAGGTATATATCCATCCCTATAATTTTCTAGAAACCTTTCAGTAAACCAAGTATATTCCCTTAAATCTACTTCCCTCTTTATATTATTTAGACCGTAAACATTAAAGCTCCTTAATCTATTACTTTCTTTGCATGTGTCTATGGCATAACCAATGTCTTTTTCCATTCTTTCATTAATATTAGTATTTATTAAAATCTCAGCTGTGATTTCTTCCATTGTTCTATATAATCTATTTTTAAGGTAATATTCATTTTGTATATCTCTAGCTCTATGATTTAAAAGATTTTTGTATATTTTCATGTGCTGTATAATCAAATAGGATACGCCTATTACACCTATTAATATAACCCCTATCATTATCTTTCTATTTTTAAACATTCCTCTTCCTCCACATAGATATTTCATTATGTATGAAATAAATACTATATCCTAATAGTCCTATGACTAATATATAGCCTAAGACATTTATTATATCTATATTAATAACTGCCATAATTATATATGATACGCCCAATCCTGTTATAGAAGCTTTGTCCCTTAATCCTCCCTTTCTTATATACTCTATACTAGCTATTCCTATTAATATAACTCCCATGACTAGCAACCTAACTTGGTATAATCTAACTCCACTTATGTGGAAATATTTCTCTATTATATGGCCTATTAAAAACCAAATGCCCATATATACTATCCAATCTAAAATACTTTTAATTATCCTCTTCATTGTCTCTTCTCCAATCGTCAATTTATATAATCTATTTTAAATAAAATATTTCCTTTATGTTGTCATTTTTTGTCATAATAATATTTTTTTCTAAACTCCTTTAAATAAGTACCTTCATTATATATACTTGTAATATGGACAAATATTTTACAAAAGAGGTGTATTAATGTTAAATTTTTTCATGAAGTATAAAAAGATGATTAAAATATTATTTTATTTTAGTGTGTTCTTATATTTTCTAATTGATAGTTCATATATAACGGCTATAACTGTAGTATTATCAGTTATAATGATCCCTCTATCAATAGTAGAAATTAAACAAATCAGAAATAGAGTTTAGAAAATAAATCCCACCCAAATAAGGAGACCAGATTAATGGACATAATTTCTTTTATCATTTTATTTGTTAAACTAGCCATGTTTTTTCACTTTGCCTTGTCATTAGTAAAGGGAATAATAAAGAAAGTTAAGAAGGAAAATTCTAAGCAACAATTTGAAGAGGCTTTCATGTCTTTAGGCCTTTTAATTTTAATTTATAGTTTAGAAAAGTTTATTAAATAAATGAAATATAAAAGGACAGCTTTTAAACTGTCCTTTTATATTATTGTTGTGTTCCACTATCCTTACCAGTAAGTCCTGGTAGTCCTAGGAACATATTAGCATTTTTCGCATCTGTCACTAAAGTGTCTGGGTATTCTCCATTCCATCTTTTAGCTCTTTCAAGTTTTGCCTCTGCTTCCATAAGCATTACTTCCATACGCTTTAACTTAAGCTCTTGATCTATTACAGATGCCTTTATCTTAACAGCCTTAGCGTCAGCTGTTGCCTGTTCTACTTTCATTTCATTTAACGCCCTTTGTGCTTCAAGTTTAGCTTGCGCTTCTGATTGTGATTGTTCCACATTACGTTTGTTTATAGCCTGTTGAGTTTGATAGTCCTTCTCTGCTTTAAATTTTTCATCTATGGCCTTTTGTATTTCAGCATTTTCAGGAGTTAAACCACCCTTCATACCTAGTACACTTATTGTGATACCTCTTTCCTTAAAATATGAAATTACACCCTTTACAGATTTTTTAGCTGGCCTCGCTGGTTCAAATGGCTTAATTAAATTTCCATTAGCATCATATTCAGCCTTACTCTCAGGTATAGCGGCCATTTCTTGTCTACCATTTCTTATGTAGCTTATTATTTGGTCCTTATTAGATATAACCCCTTCATATGGCATAGTTCCTGCGATCTCAGCATATAGTGCTTCTACCATAGGTCTAATCTCCGTATCCATTATAGCTTCTAGAGGTCTTTCTCCATAATTATATCTATATTGAACCGCATCATTTTCTTTTATCATGGCAGTACAGTTCATTCCACTATAGAAAGTTATACTATCTTTAGCTTCTACTTTTATAGCTTCATCTGCATCCTGGTTAGTTCCACCTGGTCCATTTACCCATTCCCTAGTTACTGGAGTCCTATCTATAACTAATAATCTAGCCTTACCTCTCCATTCTCCTTGTCCTGGTAGTCTTCCCGTTTGTAACCAATAATGAGGTATCTTAATATCTTTTTCTGTTACTAATTGATTACGCATATCATCTTCGCTTAGGAATTTCTTTTGATTTTCCATATCTCCAACTACTGGAACTAAGAAAGCCGTTTCATTCGACTTTATAGTTACTATCTCTGGTTTATCATAAGGTCTCTTAAATACATTAAAAGCCATAAATATTACTACTACAGCCACTACTATTAGCATAACTTTTTTGTTTCCTAATTTCTTAAAATCAGGTTTTTTGATTTGTGGCTTTGGTATTTTAATACCTTCTTTCATTACATCTCCCCCTTAAGTGAATATTCAACCCATCCTTCTAAGTGTACCTCTAATCTCCTTTGACCATATAAGGCCTAATAACAGGATTATTATTATCCATTCATAAGTATGAACTAATTGGAAAAATTGAAGTCCCTCAAAAGCAATATCTGGATTATCAGCTTGTTGCATTGCAAATGCTTCTTGAATATTAGGATATATAATAGCCGTAAATATATATTCACTAATAAACAAAATTCCTGTTAATATTGCTTTTATTACTTTGGACAATAGATGTTCCTCCCCTCATTGTGTTAATATTTAGAATTCAAAATATATTATGGTAAATATCTTAGCACAAAAAGTGTATTTTGTCACTTTTTATTATGAGTTATTTTAAAATATTTTACCACTCGTATATTTTACCATTTTTTTCCTCGTCCCTTCTACCCTTATATTATTTTATTCTTATAAAAGTATATTTTTACCATCTATAGGAGATACTTATATTAATAAGCGCTTTCCTCTACTTCGTATATTTCTAATTAGGTGGTGAAGAAGCTATGCTAAATATAACAATTAATCTAACCATAGATCTTGCAGCCATAGTAACATACACCTCTATTACTGCTAGCATTCTTACTATATATTCTCATTATCATAACTAAGCTATATTTCTCACTATGTTGTAGATTTAATTCTTATATACAAATGACACCCTCATTAGTCTTATACATAAGATTAGTTACAAAAGAAAAGTAGAGTGAAGAGTAAAACAAGGCACGCTTTTTAAGCGTGCCTTATCTATTTATAATTGGATTAAATATAAGAAAGTAGCATGTTTCCATGTTACTTTCTTATATTATATTTAATAAATCCATTAAACTATTTAGTTCATAGGTGAGTTTCATATCTGTAGTATTTTCTATTCTCAACTCCAACCCCTTAAAGACTTCCCGATTCTGGATTCCTAAAATTAGAGGAATCCAGCGATAGTGCATAGTCTATTTCTTCTATCATAGATTTTTTATCTCTTAATAACAAACCTTCTATATTCCAATAATTAGATATATGATCACTAACTAAGCATGTATTTATTTCATTTATATTATTAATAAGTACCTTAGTTTCTTCTAGAGCCTCATGAGGATTTAACAACTGAAAATCGCCTCTTTTATATTCTTCATATAATTCGGTTCCCATCCTAGGCATTAGTGTTCTGAGTCTCACAAAGTCAGGTTTTATTTCATTAATGACCTTAGCACTATTAATAGCATGGTTTGAGAATAACTCTCTTCCTCCTAAACCTACAATATAGTATAGGCTTAGTTCTATGCCAGCATTCTTTATTAACTTTCCAGCTTTGATCATTTCATTTCCTGTGTAACCCTTATGTATTTTACCTAAAACTTCATCATCTCCAGATTCCATACCACAATGTATTCTAGTTAATCCATGATTTCTTAGTTCTTTTAATTCCTCTAAAGATTTTAAATTAATATATTGTGCAGATCCATACATGGTGGCCCTTTTTAAATTTGGAAATAATGACTTGGCATAACTTAATATATCTAATAGATCTTTAGTCTTCATTAAAATAGTATTTCCATCACTAAAGAATATTTTTTCTAATTCTTCTCCGTATATATCTTTAGCATACTCTAAATCCTTCTTTATATGGTTTATACTTCTTATCTTAAACTTTCTATCTTTGTACATATTACAAAAACTACATTTATTATGGGGACATCCTATAGTTGCTTGAATTATTAGACTATCAAACTCACTTGGAGGTCTATATATTACTCCCTCGTATCTAATGACTATCACCCCTTTATTATCTATTAGTTAGAACTTTTCTTTTCATGGTTTAATAACCAATCTTTCCTATGTACACCACCTGCATAACCAGTAAGTTTTCCATTAGATCCTATTACCCTATGACAAGGTACTACTATACTAATCTTGTTCTTTCCATTAGTAGTTCCTACAGCTCTTACTGCCTTTTCATTTCCTATTCTAACAGCTATATCCTTGTAAGACACAACTTGTCCATAGGGAATATTTAATAGTTCATTCCACACCTTCTTTTGAAAATCAGTTCCCACAAAGTCTATTTTTAAATGAAATTCTTTCCTATTACCTTCAAAGTACTCTTTTATTTGTACTAATGCTTCTTTTAATATTTCCGGTTTTTCTGTCTCTTCTTTTTTTTCTTCCACAAACATAATAGACAACACACTATCATCTGAAGTAATTATTTCTACAGTCCCTAATTCTGATTCATAATAACTATAATATTCTTTAATCATACAAAGACCTCCATAAATAAAAAGTAGCATAGGACTCCCAATCTTTCCAATTTTCCGCCATTAATTCTATTTCTTCAAGTTCTGGCTTTTTTTCAAGTCCTAAAATATTTTTTAATGCATTCTGAATACCCACATCTTTTATGGGAAAGGCACAATTTATAGAAAAACTTTTCATTATGGCATAATCAGCAGTCCAACTACCAATGCCTCTAATACTTATTAGCTTTTTGAATAATTCATTATAGGATAAATTGTTTTTTAATATTTCTTTTTCAAATTCCTTATTTAAAAATAATTTTGCAACATCTATAACATATTCAGCTTTTCTAATAGTAAATTGTAATTCTTTTAAATGTTCAACCTTAAGATTAGCTATAACTTTAACTTTAGGAAAAAGCCAATATTCCTCATTTTCATAAGTTACACTTTCTCCGTATTTCTCCACAATCCTCTTTTTCAATGTATAAGCAAATTTCAAATTTATCTGTTGCCCAATTATGGCCCAACATAGACATTCAAATAAATTGTTAATCTTAATAATCCTTAAACCATAATACTTGTCCATTAATTTACTTAAAATAAAATTTTCTCCCACTGACTCATAGAAGCTAGTTAGATTAGTGGACAGATCAAACATATTCCAAACATGTAAACCTATTTTTTCTTTAATAATCTTATTTGGTATATGGTTTAAAAACTTCACTTTCATTATCCCATCATTATGGCTAATCTCTACTAAAGTTTTATTGTCTTCTATTTTTATTAACTTATATACTTTTTTATCTCTTACTTTATGCGTGCATTCTAAATCTGATCTATTTAAATATACTAAGCATTCTTTAAAGTTAAATTCCTTTGGTGTATATATTTCTATAAAAGAATCAAATGCCTTACAATTATCTTTAAATTTATCTTTCATACTTATATTATCACCTTCCATCTCCATAATAATATATTATCACAAACATACGTTCCTAATCCAGTTTTTCTAATAAAAAAGAACCCTAATAGCTTTAAGGTTCTAATCTATATTATTCTTTTCTTGAAAATGTCTTATTAGAAAATTATAAAATTTAACAGCTTCATTTTCTGTTTTAAAAGCTCTTTTAGGTATGGGATATGCTTGTATTTCACTTAAAAATATGAAAATATACTCCTCTGTCATTTCTATATTTTTTACACTATTCCATATATGAAACCTACTACAGTAGTAGGTTTTCTCTGTGATTCCTTCTTCACTTACTTCTATGGTGTGTTTTCCCAATATCCCCCCTTCATCTTCTGCAAATTTGAATGCCCTTTTTCTAGTACCGTGAACCATTATGTAATAAATAATTCCAAATGAGATAACTGCACAAACTAATGAATATATCTTGGAATTTGTAATAGCTCCTAAAGAAATATATATTGTAATAGGTACTAATATAATTGCCAATATAATGGTCATCTTAGTTCTGAAATTATTATACTTAACATACTTATTAAAATTCCAGTAATCTTCTTTAGTAGTATCATAAGTTATCTTCATATATTATTACAACCTTTCCCTACTATTAATCTAAATCAATATAAATATCTAAACATACTCTTTTATGTTCACAATAATCTTTTATTTTTATTACAAACTCTTTTAAGTCTAACATACCATAAAGAGAATAGGATTCTTCAAAACTCTCATATTCATCCCCTACCAATCCCTTATAGTATATGGTAATAACAGGTCTTTTATAAACTAATCTCCTTATATCTATAATTTCATCAATCTCTATTCTTTTTATGTTTTCCCAATATATAGTAGACAGTACTGATGTACTTTTGCTTTTTAATCCTATATATTTATCTGTTATAACTATCTCTTTCACATGATAGTTAATAACATTAGATACTATTCCTAACAACATTATTATTAATGGTAATTTATCGTCATAATCAATTTTAAATAAAATTATAATAAAACTACAAACCCCTATACCTATAAGAACCTTTCTATAATCAAATTTCTTATTTATTTCATATACTCTCTCCTCCACTCTTATCCCACCTTACCATTTATCTTTTAAGTTTCTCTTGTGCATATTATCTTATAGAATTTTTAATCAGTATAAAATATAAACATATTAAATATAATATTCTAAATTCCTAACTCAACTCCTTTCATTTTGTAAATATTTGTATATTCACTTTTAAATAAAAAAGATTAATTCAAAAATTTAATTTCTAAATTAATCTTTTTTATAACCTATCTAGTATAATTAGACTTATTACTTATCATTAACCATAGGACCTCATATTTATCGGTTTATAATTTATTATATTTACACTATATTCTATAATCTAGATGAATGTATAAAAACCGTATAGGTGCCATAATGCAAATCCTAAAAGAAAGGTTTATAAACATAATCTATAAGTTCGTAATCAATTTCATCACCTTGTTCCGTCACTAATTGGAATAAAATCGGTTCTTTTGAATTGATGGGATTAATTTGCTTAGTTGGAATATCATAGACCTGCAAACCATACCTTTGAGGTTTTGCAATTATGATAACTTGGTTACCGTATGTAATGATTTTCAAAACTTTTGATTTCATAACTACTGTACGAATAAAAGTCAAAGGATTATCCAATACAGGAAATTTATGACTTTCTTCTGTTATTCCTAACTCGTGAACAAAATCATAATTTACTGATGCGGTGGTATATGTTGTAAACAATCTGTGCATTGCATAATGAATCCTAATTGGAACATAACTCCAACGGCCATATTTACTATACCAATACTCTTTATATGCTTGTCGCTCCCATTTAGGGTTATTATATGCTAATCGTAAATTTAACTCATGACCTTTTTCAATTACTTCTGTAATGGAATAAACTTTCCTGGGTAATGGATATTCAAAGAATGGTGGATCATCCATATTTTGTGGAATTGCTGGTTCCAAACTTTTTAACCTTTCTTTCAGTGATTTACAGGAATCTTCAGATCCATATACTTGAGAGTTTGCATCACCATTATAATTAGTAATAGCAATAGAACCCATTAATAATATAATAAATACTATTATAGATTTTTTTAATGCCATAACATCACTTCCTATTAGTTATAAAATTATTTTTTCCATTATTGCTAACATAAATTAAAATATATGAAAGGTATATTGATGATTCTTTGAGAATTAAAGGTAATGCTAATATATAAAATAATAAAAAAGAAACAAAAAAATTACAGGTTATGTTTTCATGAACCTAAAGAATAGCTCAAAAACCCATAACCTGCAACTGATAATCGGTTACCTTAAAGAGACTTTAGTCGTCTTTGATCAGATCTATGCAAGTAATTCATCAAGCTTATTTTTATCAAAGCCAACAACCATCTCTTCATCAACAAGGATAGCAGGAACTCCCATGATCTTTCTTTTCAGAAGTTCTTTTCTAGCATCAGGATCAGTCTGAACATTTCGCTCTTCAAACTCAATATTTTTTGCTGAAAGATACTCTTTCGCAGTATGACAATGTGGTCATGTATTGCTAGTAAAAACTACAACTTTTTTCATATCTTACACCTCCTGATATTATTATTACCCATGTCTTTTAAAAAAAACATGGCTTTCACTTTATCTTAGAACTAAAGATGTAAGTTAAAATGCATATCATTATTCACAAGCCATACCTTATGCCAAGTATTTCTTAAGTTATATTAACTATTAAAAATGATTATACAGAGTATATAAAAAATAAAATAAATGTTTATTTAAAACTTAGACATAATATTTTTGATTTTGTTAAAAAATATAGTAAAGAAAATAAAAGAAAATTAGCTGATCAACATGTATGCTTGCTAGGCAAAATTCAAAAAATGATGAGGCATGAAAAAAATTATTTGGTTTGTGATATTAATATGTCGAAAATATATTCTAATGCATTAATGCATATATTGTATCCAATTAAACTAAAAGTAATTTTATAATAAAATAATTGAAAATATGATTTTTATTTTAAAATATACAAATATGAGGTGAGTACTTTTTATGAATTCTAAAATACACAATCAAAAGCAACAAGATAACCATGAAAATGAAAAAGATACAAATAGTTTAGCTTTTAAGTATGATTTGAGTAATAGAAGTAACCAATTAAACCCTACTAACCCAGAATTTAAGGGTAGAAATACATTTGATGGTTCTAAAATATATCTTGATAATAAAAAACATAAAGATATTTAGAATAATGAGAAACATATAAAAAGTAAGTTTTATATTGGTTCAAATGAAAAAAATAATGCACTAATGATAAATTTTCACAAACCCAATAGTTACAATATTTTCCTACCTAGAAATCTCTCAAGAAATCAATTGAACAATAGGATATAGATAGGATTATAAAAGAAATGGGGTAGCAAATGCTACCCTTTATTATTGTTTATAAAAGTTGTTAATCGATAACTATGGGAACCCAAACTTCTGATCTATAATCCTCTGCTTGTGGATCTCCTTCATAGTATACTTCTATCTCTGGTCCACAGGCATGTTCGTAGCCAGTAGCAGGAAACCATTCTGTGAATATTTTCTTAGTTACATTTTGAATTGATTCTGGAAGAGGTCCTATACTTTCAAATATGGCCCATGTTAATTTAGGAACTTCTATTGTAGTAGGTCCTTCTAATCCTTCAACTTCATTTCCTTCTACAGCTATTAAATAATCAAAGTCTTTAGTCTCTTGGCAGAAGTTTGTGCATACACCTAATACTCCTAAAGAACCTGCATTTTCTTCTAATATTTTATATTTACCAGATTTGAATACTTCATCCCAAAATAGTGGTATCTTTCTAAAGTTCTCTCCATTTTCACCATTAAATCTTCTAGATACTCCTACAATTTTAAAGGGTTCCTTTTCTTGAATACTATAATTCATTCTATCTTCTCCTTTTACTGTAATTTGAAAGGATAGAGGTGGAATTGCTTTTAATTTTATATTTTCTTTTCTTACCTTAGATGGACTTACTCCATGGAGCTTTTTAAATGCCTTCGAAAATGACTCTGGCGTTTCATATCCTAACTTCATGGCAATGGTAATTATTTTTTCATTATCACAGATTAAATACTTAGTAGCCAAAGATAATTTTCTAAGTCTTATATATTCTCCTAGTGACATACCCGTTAACATGGAAAACATTCTCATAAAGTGAAACTTAGAGCACATGGCTACTTTAGCAATTTCATCTGATGTAACATCATTTTCAATATTATCTTCTATATAATATAAGGCTTCATTCATATTCTTAATCCAATTCATCCGTATCCCTCCATATATCTATCATATATTATCTTCTTCATAAAAACCTGTTTTTCCTTGCTTGTTAATGACAAGTTTTGCATAAATAAAAAGGTACCCTATATCACAATAGAATACCTTTTATAATTTATTTTATTTACTTCATGTCTTCTCCGTAGAAAGCAGACTTGTATATCATTGCCACATCTTCTGGGCTACTGCTTCTTGGGTTTGTTAGAGTACAAGGATCTTCGAATGCATTCTTAGACATACGATCTAATACTTCTAAGAACTTATCTTCGTTAATCTCTACTTCTGTTACTTCTTTAAATGTTAATGGAATATTAAGCTTCATATTTAACTCTTTAATAGCTTGTGGTAGATCTTCAATTCCTAATAACTTTTCTAACTTCTCAACTTTATCAGTTGCTGTTCTATTGTATTGAACAATATATGGCATTAATATGGCATTAGTCAAACCATGAGTAATTCCAAATTCTCCACCTATCTTATGAGCAAGACTATGTACTAATCCTAAAGATGCATTAGTAAATGCCATACCTGCTAAGGTAGAAGCATTATGCATATCTTTTCTTGCTTCCATATCAGCACCATTTTCATAAGCAGCTGGTAATTTATCAAATACTAATTTAATAGCTTCTAAAGCTATTGGATCTGTATAACTAGTAGCAGATATAGATACCCAAGCCTCAATTGCATGAGCTAAAACATCCATTCCTGTATTTGCCGTAATATGAGGTGGCATCTTAGCAGGAAGTTGTGGATCTAGTATGGCTATATCAGGCGTAATTTCATAGGATACGATTGGGTATTTAATGTGGTTTGCCACATCTGTAATTACTGAGAATGCTGTTATTTCTGATGCTGTTCCACTTGTAGATGGAATAGCCACAAATTTAGCTTTATTTCTTAGCTTCGGTAAACTACCCGGCTCTATGATATCTTCAAATTTTAATTCTGGGTGCTCGTAAAATGCCCACATGATTTTGGCTGCATCAAGAGCTGAACCTCCACCTATAGCAACTACCCACTCAGGTTCAAATTCTAACATTGCTTTAGCACCAGCTACAACAGTTTCTACTGATGGATTAGGCTCTACTCCATCAAAAATAGTAACTTCCATACCAGCCTTTTCTAAATATGCTTTAGCTTGATCTAAGAATCCAAATCTCTTCATTGAGCTTCCACCAGTTACTAGGATTGCTCTTTTTCCTTCTAAAGTTGATAAATATTCTAATGTACCATCACCAAATACTATATCCTTTGGTACACGAAACCATTTTAAATCCATGTGAGTTCCCCCCTTGTGTTTGTTAATTTTTTATCCAATTATACTATAGCAAAATTTAGTTAATATGTAAACAGCTTTTTTGCATATTTTTCTTTTTTGGTTATAGCCTATGATATTACCTATTTTCTTTTGCACAAGTAATAGACACTATGAATTCCAATTAGTACAAACTACCATTTACTGTATATTCAGTCTTGTTTATGTGTTATTTTTTATACAAATCTATACATACTGAAAACTAAAAATAAACATTATGTTTTTATTTGTGAAAAATTTTATTTGATATTTTATTAAATTTATTTTTTTAATCTTGATATATTTATTTTATATTAATAACTACTCGGTATTAATTCAGCAAAAATAGAAAGTCAAAAGATTTAACCACTCTTTTGACTTTCTATATACCTTATTACTTTTTATTATTACAATATACTTCAATGGCATCTTTAACAAACTTTGATAACCCTTCTCTATTCTTGTCTATATTCATAGTAAATCTCTCATCTGTCACATACAATTGGCCTAGTCCTTCAAATATTTCTATAGTACATTCATAAAAGTTATCTGTTATATACTGCCTATATGCTCCTATAAGTTCTTGTACTTCTTCATCTTCTGGCCCCTTATTCATTAGAGTTCCTAGTTTATGAAAGAATTCATTTCCCTTTGAGCATATTTCCTCCCACTTATTCTTTGTATATGATTTAGTTTTTTTATTACATTCCTCCACTATACTACTATCATACTTTTCTCTAACCTCTTTAGCATATTCATCCTTATGCTTATTAATTTCATTCATATCAAATACATTAAACATGTCTTGTTTTTTCATAGTTTCTACTCCCTTCATAGTGTTCAAAGTTGTATCTATGGAGGCAATAATATTATCTAGTCTCTTTCTTTTTAAGATTAAAAGATTCTTCTGCTCTTTTAATGCTCTCTCTCTCCCATATTTAGGATCATCTAATATTTCCTTTATTTCACTTAGCTTAAAACCCAACTCCTTTAAGAACAATATTTGCTGTAAACGTTCTAAATCTTTATCTTCATATAACCTATATCTAGATTCATTAACAGAAGATGGTTTTAACAGTCCAATATGATCATAATGATGCAATGTTCTAGGACTAATACCAGCTAATTTTGACAATTCTCTAACTTTGTACGCCATATTATCACCTCCATCTTCATAATAATCTATCACGTAACGTTAAAGTCAATAAAAATATTATTCTTTTATAACATGTAATTATCCATTATTATTAGTTTTATATTGACTAGGAGTATATCCTATATATTTCTTAAATATCTTACAAAAATAACTTCCATCCGTAAATCCATATTTAGCCCCTATACTAGAAATACTATCCTGACCTCTAATAATATCTTCCCTTGCATAGGTTATTTTTGTCCTTTGAATTGCCTCCGTAATAGTAATACTCGTATCTTTCTTAAATCTATGAGCCAGATAAGATGGGACCATATGTAGATGGGTGGCTATATCCTTTAATTTAACATTCTCATATATATGGGTATGTACGTACTTATACACTCTTTTAGATAACCCTGTCTTTAATTCTCCAGAATAAGATCTAGCTAAATTGGAATATTCTTTAGCCATGTGATAATAATAATAATAATATAAAGGACCTAAGTCATTTATATTCTCAATTTTGTTTATATTAACAATAGATATATCCTGTAAAACCTTAGGACATATGCCCACTTCATACAATGCTCTTCTCATTAAGGAGTTTTGTATTATCAAAAAATTTTTAGCTCCTCTCTTTAGATCACCAGGAACTAACCTGTGTTTTAAATTTAAAAGTTCTAAAAAGAATCTATGAGCAATATGCTCTGTATATTTTATTACATCCTCAGTGCGTCCTTTTTTTATTAAATCTAATACCATATCCTCTACATGATATAAATCTTCTAACTTTTCTTCATTAAATAGATACTTTTGAAAATTCTTCTACTAAATTTGAGATAGTTGCTACAAATTGTATTTCAGGCAAAGCTTCTTACATGGATGGATCTAAATATAATACTCTGCTAGACAATTTAAAGGCTTCCAGTAGCTTACCCTTCATATCAAAGCCCTATATAATTTCTAATGTACCTCATTTAGATGGGGGACTTACAGATCCAATCTCTTTCAAAAGGGCCTTGGAATTAGGTTATGAAAAAATAGTAGTAATTTTAACTCAACCTTCATCTTATGTTAAAGAGCTATTAAAACTTCCAGGATTTTTACAATCTAAGTATAAAAAATACCCCAAAATATTAAAGGCATTAAAAAATAGACATGATCTCTATAATAAACAAAGAGATGATTTATTCCAGTTATATGAGGAAGGAAAAGCATTCATCATAATGCCACCTACAAAGATTCCAGCTAAAAGGATTGATAAAAATTTGAAGAGATTACACCGTGCTTATGATTCTGGCTATGAATATATATGTGCTCACGGAGATGCTCTGAAAAGATTTTTAAAATTATAATTTACTAAAAGAGAAGCGATTTCTCGCTTCTCTTCATTATTTGTACCTAAATAAAGTCTTCCCCTGGCCTAAGTGCATCTTTATCAATCTCTTTAGTTTCAGTTTCTTTTACCTCATAGAATTCAACTTTAAATTCTACTTCACCAGTAATTATAACATGATGGTATCGTTCAGGAGAAATGACTATTGGATGATCCACATCGGCAGTAATAACATCCTCTGGCGTATCCTCCCAAACGTAATCTAAACTTCCTTTAAGTACAACTATATTGCCATATTTACCTTTAGGTGCCATATGTTTATTAAGTATTCCAGGTGCAACAGTGTTTTCATTCATAATAGGTGTTTCTCCTATTTTTGCTGCACCCTCTGGTAAGCTTACATTTTGATAGTTCATTTTAGTATCCTTTCTACTGATTAAGTTCTTTAATCAGATTTTCTAAACTTCACTACGTACTATTACATATATAAATTTTCTTTCAAATTAATCATTTTCTGTAGTAACAGTCCTTATATTTATTATAAGCAATATTTTATATTTATATATATTATTAATATTTAAATACTCCTACAAAAAAAGCATCTAACCTCTTCGCCAGATGCTTTCATAATGCTAAATATTTATTATTTCCTTAACTCTACCCACAATACCACTCTCAAGCCTAACTTTAATACCATGTGGATGTGTATATGAGTTAGTAAGTATATCCTTTACTACCCCTTCTGTTAATTTTCCAGATTGTTGATCTTGCTTTTGTACAACCTTTACTTTCATTCCCTGTCTTACATTCTCACGTCTAGTTCCTGGCATAGTAAGCCTCCTTAGTTTCTATCTATTCTTTATTAGCACTTGTCTTATTTGTTTCTACTCGATTATAACAGATATATTCAAATGCCTAAAGGTCTAATCAAATCTAAAATCTATCTCAGTTTTAACATATTAAAACAATCTAAAGCCATATTTTTCTAGCACCCATTTGGGCATACTAAATCTAGCTGTCTTTAGTGGGTCTACCACTTGACATATTTCGGTATTACCAACTGCACTAAATAACATGGCCATATCTCCAGAGCTTAAGTCCATTCTAGATGATAATAGTTTCTCCATATCTGATACAGCATCATATACAGATTCATCTAAAGTTTCCTTTGAAGCTATAGTAGCTATACAATCATCATTTTCAATTAATGGATTATTTAAAGTAAATCCCTTAATGACTTCAAGGTTCACTGTAACCTTTCCAGAAACTTCAACACCACTTACACCTATCTCACCATCACCCATTACAGCATGTAAATCACCAAGGGCAAATAATGCGCCTTCTACAAATACTGGTAAATACAGTGTTGTATTTTCCCTAATCATTTTGTTATCCATGTTTCCTCCATGAATCCCTGGAGTACCACAATTAATTCCATCACCTTCTGTTGCCACACCTATTACACCTATCATTTTATTTAAAGGAATTCTCAATTTATCATCAAAAATGGCATAATTATCTTCAATTTTAACAAGCTTTGATTGAAGCCCCTCTATCCTATCTCCTAATACTCCTAAATCTTTTCCTGTTGACATTACTCCTTGATCACCAATTTCAATATTTTTAATGTTTACCTTTAATATATCTCCAGGCATTGCATCCTCTATGTAAACAGGTCCTGTAGCTGGATTTACCCTATCCCAATCCATGGCTTCTAGTTTATCTTCTGCTCTTTTAATCTGATTTGCAAAACAATCTAGAGTCTCAATTTCTACTGTAGTTCCACTATGTATTTTTAGTACGGGTTTATTAGTTTCGGAGAATTGAAAAATATGTTGTTCACAAGATAATTTCATTTTAATTGCTCCTCCCTTTTTCCAATTAAATTTCTTTTTTATAACTTATGATATCTCATTATGTAAATATATTAATATCTATTTTATTTGCTACACATCATCTAATATTATCGGTTTCTACTAAAGTAAATAACTATAATTTAATATTACTTATTACATATATTTTACCATTTATTTTTTAGGATAGGTGAAAATACCACGAATTCATGGAATATGGCTGCTATATACTATCAATTTCAATTTTTTCTCTATGGAACTTTTTTTGTTCTTCCCGTGTCTAACATAACGTGATAAAACAAAATATATAAATTTGCCAAGGAGGAATTAAGAATGAAGAAGATTTCAAGCTTAATTATTATAGTTTTAACACTTTTTCTATTTGCAGGATGTAGCCAACAGGGAACTCAAGTTAATGTATCCGTAAAGGATATTGTTGAAAATATTAAGATTCAAATGATTGAAGATATGAAAGTAGCTGGTGCTCCAGAAGACATGTTTAAAGATGGAAAATTGCCTGGATACATGGAAACTGATTTAGGGTTAGAAGGTCAAGACGTGATATCTAAATTATTTAATAAGGAAGACCTTGAAGAAGGTATTGTATTACAGCATATGATGAATGTTAAATCAGACTTAATAATAGTTTTAAAGGCAAAAGATGAGTCTAAAGTAACTAATCTAAAAGCCTCATTAGAGAAAGTAAAAGAGCAACAAGAGCACATTTGGTCAACTTACCTACCAGATCAGTATGAAAAAGTTAAAAACAATATTATAAAGGCCGAAGGTAATTATTTAGTATATATTACTTTTGATAACCCTGAAAATATTGAGACTGTATTTGACAGTGCTTTTAAATAAGAAAGTTTAAAAAATCTGTTAGGAGGAATAATAATGAAGAAAATACTAGGAGGAGTAATGATGAAAAAAATATTAAGTTTATTGGTTGTGTTTATAACTCTTTTTTCATTTGTTGGTTGCAGTGAAAAAGTGCCAAATATTGCCATGAAAGATATAATGACTAATATTGAAAATGAGAGTCAAATTGTTTCTGGACTTACGGAGTTAGATTTAAAAAAGGCTGATTTAAATGATTATGAAAAACAAATAATTGAATCTTTAGATCTTAATACGGATGATATTGAAGAAGGTATTATGAAATTCCCTATGATAAATCTTCAAGCGGATAGTGTTATCTTATTAAAAGCAAAAGATAGTTCTAAACTTCCAGAATTAAAGGTATCTCTAGAAAAATATGTTGAAAATCAGATAAAAGCATTTGAAAATTATTTGCCACAAAATCTTGATGTAGTTAAAAATCACATTCTTAAGGAAAAAGGAAATTATATAATACTTATTGTTTCCCATGAAGCAGACAAAATAGAACTAGCATTTGACAATTCTTTTAATACTTCAAAATAATAAAAGGCACATATAGTGCCTTTTATTATTAAATAAGTATTATAGTCCTAGATATTATTAAAAGAGAGGTGCCTCATGGTATTTAGCAGCTTGGTTTTTTTATTCATTTTCCTACCAGTAACATTATTGATTTATTTTTTATCACCTAAAAAAATGAAAAATATAGTTTTATTAATGGCAAGTTTAATTTTCTATAGTTGGGGTGAACCTATTTATATATTTTTAATGATTTTTTCATCAGTGGTTGATTATATACATGGTTTATTACTAGAAAAGTTCCGACATAGTGATAAAAAAGCAAAACTTGTTGTTCTATCATCAGTAATTATAAATTTAAGTTTATTATCATTTTTTAAATATGGAAACTTTTTTATTGAGAACATAAATCATTTACTTCATACAAAGTTCTTATTACCTAATTTGCCTCTACCCATTGGAATTTCATTCTATACCTTTCAAACAATGTCATACACTATAGATGTATATCGTAAAGAAGCACCTGTACAAAAGAGTCCAATAGGATTAGCAACATATGTAACATTATTCCCACAATTAATTGCTGGCCCTATTGTACGTTATCAAACAGTAGCAGAACAAATCAATAATAGAAAAGAAAATATAGATAAATTTGCAGAAGGTATAAGAAGATTCATCATTGGTTTAGGAAAAAAGGTCCTGCTTGCCAATAATATAGGAGTCCTTTGGAGCCAAATACAAAATACCCATATTAATGACTTAACTGTATTCACTGCATGGCTAGGTATAATTGCTTTTTCATTCCAAATTTATTTTGACTTTAGTGGATATTCAGATATGGCTATTGGACTTGGAAAGATGTTCGGGTTTGAGTTTTTAGAGAACTTCAACTACCCATATATATCCCAAAGTATTACAGAGTTCTGGCGTAGATGGCATATGTCCCTTGGTACTTGGTTCAAAGATTATGTTTATATCCCACTGGGAGGAAACAAAGTAAGTAAAATAAGGATGTATGGCAATTTATTTATAGTATGGTTTCTAACGGGGCTTTGGCATGGGGCTAGCTGGAACTTTGTTATTTGGGGATTATACTTTGGAATAATAGTAGCTATTGAAAAGGCAGGTTTATTAAGAATATTAGAAAATTTATGGAAACCACTTAGACATACCTATGTTATCTTCTTACTACTTTTAGGGTGGGTATTATTTGTCTTTGATAATTTTTCTATGGGATTGAATTATTTAAAAGTAATGTTTGGATTAAATAATGCTAATTTGTTTAATAATCAATTCTTATACTATTTATACAATTATGGAATTTTATTCATTGCATTAATTATTGGCTCTACACCTATTGTGAAAAATAAGCACATGGCATTGATAGAAATTTTAGATAAAAAGCTTAAAATATTTTATGAAAATATAGTAGTAACATCTATTTGTCTTGGCATACTATTTCTTTCTACCGCATATTTAGTAGATGCAACATACAATCCATTTCTATATTTTAGGTTTTAAGGGGGTTTTTGAATATGTATAAGAGTTCTAATAAAATAATTGTTATAATCTTTATATTGTTTCTCCTTAGTGTAAATATTTTTAATGTACTTACCCCTGATAAAGATTTCTCTGAATCAGAAAACCGGGTACTAGCTAAAGTTCCAAAATTTAGTATGAAAAATCTAATGTCAGGGAGATTTTCAAGTAAATTTGAAAATTATATTACAGACCAGTTTCCTTTCAGAGATTTTTGGGTTGCAGTTAAATC
Source organism: Anaeromicrobium sediminis (assembly GCF_002270055.1). Taxonomy (NCBI): domain Bacteria; kingdom Bacillati; phylum Bacillota; class Clostridia; order Peptostreptococcales; family Thermotaleaceae; genus Anaeromicrobium; species Anaeromicrobium sediminis. The sequence continues at coordinate 263,492 of NZ_NIBG01000001.1, forward strand.
TGATATGGAACGATTAGCACTAAAAACTGAAAATAATGGTATATACTTCGGTAAGGATGGATATTTATTAGAAGATTATAAAAAAAACAATGAGCAATTGATGGAAAATATAGAAAGTATAAATGGATTTGCTAATAGATTGCCCAATGTTTTAACCCATTTTTTATTAGTTCCAAATTCAGTAAAAATATACGAAGATAAATTGCCTCTATTTGCAAGCCCCTATGATCAATTAGAATCTATTAATATGGTAAAAGAAAATTTATACGAAAATGTAGATTTTTTACATGTGTATGATATCTTAAATAATAAAAAGGATGAATACATTTATTTTAAAACGGACCATCACTGGACAATGCGAGGAGCATATTATACATATGAGCTATGGGCTAAACAATTAGGCATTGAGCCTTACCCTATTAATGACTTTAACTCAGAAATAGTTAGCAATTCCTTTTATGGAACATTTTATTCCAAGTCAAATAATAGGCGTGTTCCTCCTGACTCTATTGAAATTTTTAAGCCTAAGTTTCATGTGGAATATAATGTTAGTTATTTAGATAATAATAAATCATCCGATTCGCTATATGAATATAGTCATTTAAATAAAAAGGATAAGTATTCCATATTCCTAGATGGTAATCATGCATTAATTACAATTAAAACTAATATTAATAATGATAAAAAGCTGGTAGTTTTTAAAGACTCCTATTCCCATTGTTTTATTCCATTTTTAGCAAACCACTATGACGAAATTCATGTGATAGATTTAAGATATTACAAGTTAAATATCTATGATTATATACAAGAACATGCAATCAAAGAAGCATTATTCTTATATAATATGACCACTTTTTCAGATGACAAAAACATTCAATTATTAAATATTTAGAAAAACCTCTCAAAGCGTATTGAGAGGTTTTTATGATCACTGTATATAAAAAATATAATATTAATTCCTAAAATCCAACTAAATAAGCAGTATTTTTAATAAAATTATTTATGTAATGTATTTTCATCATATATAAATATGTCTTTATCAAAACTTTGATTAAATTTAATTGTATAATCACAGCCATATGTTGACTCTAGCTTATTGTTTGTAAAACTTTGAAACTCCTCTTTTATAATAATTCCTGTTTCTACATCATACCAGTATCTTGATATATATTTAGTAGGACTATTATATACATCCATTCTTTCAAAAGTTCCTTCTGAATAAAGAACCTTTCTTCCTTCATAATCAATATATTTCATATCACCTAGTATTGAATTGTTAGTTGTAATAAAGTATCCATTCATATAAGGATAAGATCCTCTAATTTCTTTCCTATAATTTTTAATTATCCCCCTTGTAGTAGAATATAAAGTATCTTCACCTTTAGAGTATATGGTTAAATAAACTAATTTATCATTTTCATACTCTTCTTCACGATAATTGCCATTGTAAAAGAAAAATCTTACATATCTCTTTAATTTTTTTTCTGTAGAATTGTATATATTAGATTCTACAGAATATCCTTTAGAACAGCTATTTTTTGCTTGTTGATTAAGCTCCATCATTATAGGGATATTCTTTTTTATTTTTTCCAAGGCTGCTTTTATCTCATGATCTTTTATTTCATCAGGTAATTTTTCAATATATTCTTCCCAAAATCCTATTAAGTCATTATATTCCCTTTTAATATCCTCATCAACGTATATATTGGAGTTATTTGAAGCTATTGAATTTTTTTGTAAATTAGTAACTGTTTTAATGCTAACACTCTCTTCTGCTTTATTGTTAGATTCTTTAGAGCATCCAGGAATAGATAGTACAAGTGTAATAAGTAAAATACTAATAATACCTTTTTTATTGTAATTCATCTGTTTTTCTCCTATTTTAATTCTTTTAATTACGATACCAATAAACTTCATAATATTCATTGCATTCCCTAATTAAAGTATATTTTTTAAATATATAAGAATTTTATAGAAGTTGTAAAAAAGTTGTAAAATTTAATAAATATATTAACTTTATTAAGTATAATTATCCAAATACAATTTTTATGGTAGTTCCTTTATTAATCTCACTTATTACTTCTAATTCTAGTCCATGTATTTTTCCTATTTCTGCACAAATAGAAAGTCCTAGTCCAACACCATTATTCTCTCTTGACCTTGATTTATCAACCATATAAAAAGGTTCAAAAATTTTGTATAAATCTTCCTTAGGTATGCCAATTCCTTCATCTTTTATTTCCAAAGTATTTTTTAATCCTTCCTTTTTATATAAGCTTATATAAATTTTTGAACCATATTTGGATGCTTTTATAGCATTGTCGATTAAATTTATGATTAAATTTTTTATTAAGTCTCTTTCAACAAGAACTTCATATTCTTCACCTATTATGACTAACTCAACATTTTTTTCCTGTAATTTAGGCTTTAATGCATCTTTTATTTCAAGTAATATATTCTTTATATTTTCATTTTTCATTTTAAATTTTTCTTTTTTTAATAAAATTAAGTTCATCATTTTCCATGATAAAGATTCTAATCTTTTTCCTTCGCTAAAAATGTAATTTAATCCTTTTAAATAAATTTCTTCATTGTATTCTGTAGAACGAAGGTAATCCGCATATCCGATGATAGAGGTTAATGGAGTTTTCAATTCATGGGTTAAGTTGTCTATAAATCGCTGCTTCTCTTCAGTCTTTTTTTCTAGCTCATTAATTTTTTCTTCAATAGCTTCTGACATTTCATTAAAATTTTCAGACAACACTCCTATTTCATCCTTCGTATGGATATTTACTCTTTCCGAATAATTTCCCTTTGCAATTCTTTTTGTTATGCCTATCATCTTACTAATGGGTTTTGTTATATTCTTACTTAAAATGTATAGTCCAATTATCAATACGATAAAGATGAATGCATTTAATTTCATAAAAAAATGAAATTGACTTTCTTTATCTTCATATATATAAGTGATATCTCTTACATATGAAAATTTAAAAGCTTTTTCATCTGCATATAAAACATTTGTTATGAATAAAAATGTCTTGTCAGATATATCCCTAATAATATATCTTCTTTTATCTTCAAGAGGATCTATTAATTCTTCTCTCTTACCTTCAATTTCAAAGTCTATATTGCTAAAGATAATATTATTACCTTCATCTAATATTTCTACATGCATATTTTCATCATTGAAATTTTTCAAATATTCAACAGTGGCTGAATATAGGATTTTATCATAATCATAATAATTTAAAGCTTGCTTTTGGGCTAAAGCTAAATTTACACTCATACCAGAATAAATGCTCCAATGTTCACTTAGTCCACGATCTACTTCTCTTTCTAACTGTATCTTGTGACTATTCTCTATTAAAAAGAATCCTGTGAAATTAAATATTATTAGAAACAAAATCAAAAAGTATAAAAATATTTTTTGCCAAAATTTCATTGAAGCCCTCCATTCCTATGGTATTTTAATATTAAAAGAAAAGCATAAGGTTTATTCCCTATACTTTTCTTTCTCTTCTATTATTCAATTATTTTAGTATTCTGTGGATCTAGTGTTCCCCCTGAAAAATCACATACTTTCTTATTCACCAAATCTATTGTAATATATATATAATCTGTCATTCCTTTTCCATAGGAGAATACAAGCTGCGTTAGTTTATTATTTGATCCCCATTTATATTCTCCTATAAGTTTTATATCCTCCATATTGCCAATAAGTTTATTTTGTTTAATAAAATTAACACTCAATTCTTTTATTTCTTTTATAGTAACTTTTTGCGCTTTTCTATTTCTATCTCCATTAAGGGCACCTATATGAGTTATCTTCTCCGTTTTAACGTCTACAGATCCACCATATAATGTGCTAGTATCTTTTAATTCCCAATTTTCACTTAATGGTTCATCTCTCCAATATACAATCCATTCTGCCACTTTACCATTTTCCTCATATACAGGTCGAATATCATTTGATAAGTTTTTACCATCCACTTTTTCATTGAAGTATTTTTCAAGGGCTTCTTTCATGATTTCTACTGCTTTTTCCCTTGATATTCCATCATTAATTTCTTCTTTACTTAAAACTTGTTGTACTATTTGTTTATTTGTCTCTGTCATCAATACATCCTTAGACATTTGACTATTAATAGTAGCTGCATAAACTTTTGCTCCTACTAATACACCCAGAGTCAATACCCCTATCAAAACTAAAGATGGTATTTTTTTTGTTCTCATATTTTTCCCTCCATTTTGCAATTTAGTTTACAAATAGAGCATATAGTAACAATTTATAATAAGTATCACATACTTGTAAAATAGTTGTAAATTCTAATCCTTCAATCGATATCCAACTTTATATACAGTAGTTATGTTTTCCTCTAATTTAAACTTCTTTCTCAGTCTTTGAACATGCATATCCACAGTTCTCGTCTCTCCTAAATAATCATATCCCCAGACCTTCTCTAAAATTTTCTCCCTTGATAAAGCCATGCCTTTATTTTCTATTAGCAATATTAAGAGCTCATATTCTTTTAAGGTTACATCTATAATTTCACCATTTTTCTTTACAACTCTTTCATTCAAATTGATTTCTAAATCCTTAAACCTTAAAATACCACTTTTCTTTCCGTATCGTCTCAATACCACTTCTACTCTAGCTAAAAGTTCTATGGATTCAAAGGGCTTTACCATATAGTCATCAGCCCCACTTTTAAGACCCTTAACTTTATCTAAAATGGAATCTTTGGCCGTTAAGAAAATAACTGGTATACCCTTGTTTTTTATTTTTTCCATAACACTGAATCCGTCCAACTTTGGAAGCATTACATCTAAAATAATTAAATCAAAGTTTTCCTTCTCAATGATTTCTAAGGCCTCATTCCCATCATAAACTTGTTTTGTCTCATAATTAATCATTCTCAGATTTAAATTAATTAGATCTGAAATAGGTAATTCATCTTCAACAATTAATATTTTACTCAACTCATTCACCTCTTACTATAGTGCTACTATTTTCGAGTCTACCATATTATGCTAATATCATAAAGAATATTTTATTGTTTTGGTGTAAATAATATAGTTGTTTATATTATTAAGGAGGTATTTATTATGAATAACCAACGTGCTAAAGAGATTGCTTCTTCTTCAATTATGGCTAATGTAACCTACAATGGATCTCAGGTTTACATTGAGGGAGTAAATGAAACTAATAATACTGCTAATATCCACTTTCTCAACCAGCCAGAAAATAGACAAGAAGTATCTTTAAATAGTTTAAAAGAACACTAAAATAAGATTTCATGGAATGAAAAGAAAAACCACTTTCAAGATTTATACTTGAAAGTGGTTTTTGTCTATATCATTATTTCGCATATATTATTTGTAAATTCTACTGGGTCGTTAATTGGTAATCCTTCAATCAGTAGGGCTTGATTATATAATAAATTTGTGTATAGATTAATCTTGTCCTTATCCTTTTGGAAAGCTTCTTTCAACGATTTAAACACAGCATGATTCATGTTTATTTCTAAAACTTTATCTGCTTTTATATTTTGGTTATTAGGCATGGAATTTAATATTTTTTCCATCTCTATGGAAAATTCACCATCGTTTGATAAACATACTGGGTGCTTCTTTAATCTTTTTGATGCTCTAACATCCTTTACCTTGTCTGATAGAATATTCTTCATATGCTCAAACAATTCTTTGTTCTCTTCTTCATTCAAGTTTGATTCGCTTTCATTTTCTTCCATTTCTATACCTAAGTCACTGCTTGATACAGATCTAAATTCCTTATCTTTATATACCATTATCATTCTTATAGCAAACTCATCCACATCATCAGTAAAGTATAAAATTTCATAGCCCTTATCTGATACTAGTTCTGTTTGTGGCAGTTTCTCAATTCTTTCATTTGATTCTCCTGATGCATAATAAATATATTTTTGTTCTTCTGGCATTCTAGAAACATATTCATCTAAAGTGACCATTTTTTTCTCTTTTGATGAATAAAACATTACTAAGTCTTGTAAAGCATCCTTATTACTTCCAAAGTCACTATAGATTCCATACTTTAATTGTCTTCCAAAGGATTCATAGAACGCTTCATACTGATCTCTTTCATTTTTTAATAAATTACTAAGCTCATTTTTAATTTTATTTTTAATGTTTTTAGCAATTAATTTTAACTGTCTATCATGCTGCAACATTTCTCTAGATATGTTAAGGGACAAGTCTTCTGAGTCCACTATTCCTTTTACAAAACCAAAATAGTCTGGCAACAATTCTGAACACTTATTCATGATTAAAACGCCATTAGCATATAACTCTAATCCCTTTTCATATTCCTTTGTATAAAAATCATATGGCATTTTTTCTGGTATAAATAAAATTGAATTATAGCTTACAGCACCATCAACTTTAATATGAATATGTCTTATTGGCTTGTCAAAACCATAGTGCTTTTCCTCATAGAATTTATCATAATCTTCCTTCATCAATTCATTTTTATTTTTTTTCCATATAGGCACCATACTGTTTACAGTTTTTTCTTCTATGTATTCTTCGTATTCTTCTTCACTACCCTCTTTAAGTTTTCTTTCAGTTACATCCATTTTAATTGGATATCTAATGAAATCAGAATATTTCTTTATAATAGATTGTAATCTGTATTCCTCAAGATAGTCATCAAATTTTTCATCTTCTGTATTTTCTTTTATTTTAAGTATAATGTCTGTACCAATAGTTTCTTTTTGGCATGGTTCAATAGTATACCCCTCTATACCATTAGATTCCCACTTGTAGGCTTCATCACTACCAAAAGCTTTACTCATAACAGTAACTTCATCTGCTACCATAAATGCAGAATAAAAACCCACACCAAACTGACCAATAATATCATGACCATCTTTTAATTCATTTTCCTTTTTGAATGCCAAAGATCCACTCTTAGCTATAACACCAAGGTTATCATCGAGCTCCTCCTTTGTCATACCAATCCCCGTATCAGAGATTTTTAATAATCTGTTTTCCTTATCAATGTTTATTTTAATAAAGTAGTCATCTTTATCAAAAGTCAATGAATCATCTGTTAATGTCTTATAATAAATTTTATCAATGGCATCGCTAGCATTGGAAATGAGCTCTCTTAAAAAAATCTCCCTGTGAGTATATATTGAGTTAACCATAAGATCAAGAAGTCTTTTAGACTCTGCCTTAAACTGCTTTCTTCCCAAGTAAATCTCTCCCTTCATAATAAAAAGATAATCAATTATCCTTTTCAGATAAACATTTTTAATTAAAGAACGCACAAGGGTGATTCTAGCTTTTGTGCGTCAACCATTTAAATTTTATTTTGTTAGCACTCTCTTTAATCGAGTGCTAATTTACTTTTAAAATACATCTTTTTTTATAATTTGTCAATACTTTTTAGAGTTTTCTTATTTTTAAAGTTATAAGTAAAACACATTTTAATTACTTATGATTACTTTTTAAGTCCATTACAGGATTTATAAGAGGTTCGAATCCATCAATCCAACATTCTACCACATCGCCCTCATTAATATGGACTGCTCTAGGAGTTCCTGTAGAAATTATATCCCCTGGCAACATGGTCATTACTTTAGAATGGAAAGAAACCAAATAAGCTGGAGGGAAAGTCATATTTGAAACATAATTTTGTCCATGAATTTTCTTATTAATTACTGTTGCTACCTTTAACTTCATAACATCTTCAATTTCATCAGGAGTTACTAGCACAGGTCCGAAACTAAAGAAAGTATCAAAACTCTTTGCCCTTGTTAAATATCTAGGATTAACTCTTAAAATATCCTCTGCTGTCATATCTATAATAGTTGTAAATCCTGCCACAACATCTAGCCAGTTTTTCTCATGAACACCTTTACACTTTTTGCCAATGATAATACCTAACTCCCCTTCTGATGTGGTTTTATTTGATTGTAGTGGTATCTTTATGTAATCCTTATGTCCTATAATAGTTGTATCTGGTTTCATAAAACTTGCAGGTGCAGTATTAGGAGCTTTTTCCTCTAAATCAGCAGCATGGTCAACATAATTTAATCCAATTCCCCAAATCTTTCTAGGTTCACGATATAGTGGACAAAAAATGACCTTATCTTTTGAAATAATATGCTCATTAAGATTTTCAATTTCTTCTTTTCCACCCAACCTATACCAATCATTCATTTCCTCTAACTGTCCTGATTGAATAAGTTCAAACATACCTATGTTCCAATTTTTATTTAACTTTTCATTAATAGTCCTTAAATAAATTATCCCTTTGTTTGTAACGACAGAAGCTTCTTCACAATTCCCTACCTTTACTGTAGCCAATCTCATTTCCCTTACCCCCTTATTTAAAACAAAAACATATTTATTATTAAATTGGCCACAAAGCTTTTTATTTCCTTCTATAATACATAACTTTTAAAATTGTATTTATTCTTCTTAGTTTATGTTTGAGTTAATTAACCTCTACAAAACATAACTTACCTTAGTATTTTTTTGCAAAATTAAATTTATAATTATGTTTTTAAAAGCATTGTGTTAATAGCATAATATTCTACTTACATAAAAACTCTTTGAAATAGAAATACTGTATATATATCATAATTGGAGGTGATTAAGTTGAGAGAAAGAAGAGCAGAACATAGTGATTTTAGCATAGGAGGCATGTTAGTAAGAGTAATAGTATCAATGATAGTTTTAGCAGTAGCTGCTTTCTTTACACCATATTTCACTATAAGAGGTTTTGTTCCTTTAGTTTTGGCAGCTGTATCCATTGGTGTAATAGATTATGCAATAGAAAGATTTACTGGATTTGATGCAACTCCCTTTGGTAGAGGCATAACAGGATTTGTTGTATCTGCAGTTATTATCTATATAACTGGTTATCTTGTTCAAGGTGTAGGAGTAAATGTTATAGGTGCAATATTAGCAGCCCTATCAATAGGAATTATTAATATGTTCATTCCAGGAAGAAGTGTAATGTAACTATAGTTTTCTATAGTTACATTATCTATCTTTATTTATTAATAGTTTTTTGATTTAAAAAAGAAAATACTATCTTTTGATAAAGATATATAATTAAAAATCAATATCCAAACTTTAGCTAAATTTATATGTATTTTCATTTCAAATTAAAGTTTTGGATCACAACTTAAATCCATTGAAAAAATCCCCCAACTAATTGGGGGATTTTATATTATTTACCTATACAAAGTAGAAATTATTTTTTATTGTTGTTGATTATATTGAGGTTCCTCACTTTTAACAAAATCAACTCTGTTTTGAAGCTGTTGTGCAGCACTTTCCATTGTTGAAGATAATTGATTAAACATTGTTTTAGCTTCTTCATTATCTGTATCCAAAGAGAATGTTTTTAATTGTGCAGCAAGACCTTTTGCACCTGCTAAAGTTTGTTCTAGTTTATTTACTGTAGTCATATAAACTTTTCCTCCATTTCAAATAGTAGTTTACAAGTATAGTATGCGTAAACTGAACAAAATAATAACTTATGGCCTGAAATTCCATAAATTTGTATGATAACTAATTAATTCTAATTAGTTGATAATATGAAATTAGGTACTTTATAAGGAACATTTAAAATAATTGTGTAAGTATTTTTCATAATTTACGCAATTAATTTACCTACTTCTTCTACTAGTTATATAGACTTATTTACAAAAATGTAAAAATAAAGAAGTATGTAGAAGTTTCATCAAATATGGAATAAATATGCAAACTAATCTTTGTAAATAATTGTAATAATAAATTTATAAGTAATTCTATAAAAAGAGGTGATAATAATGACTGTTAGTTCCAAAATAAAACAGACACTGGCTAATTTAAAAGGGACTCAAAGTACCTTAAGGCTTTATTCAATACAAACTTTAGATGAAAATACAAAATCTACTTTTGAAGAAGCGTTAATAGGGACAAATGAAATAATAAAGGATTTAGAAGATCGGCTAAAAACGTTAGAATTTGAAGAACCACAATATAAAGGTTATTAAGTGAGGGAATGATATGAAAAACTGGGTTCAAATACTTTTAAGATCCATAGGGTTATTTTTTATAACTTTTGCTTCTATCAGAATAATGGGCAAAAGACAAATAGCTAAAATGACAGCTTTTCAATTTGTTCACTATACTGTTATTGCTATTTTAGCTGCTTTAATTTCTGTAAATATGATTGAAAATTTAGCATTTGGATTAATAGCCCTGTTTATTTGGATTTTACTGCCTATTGCATTAGATTATTTATCATTAAAGAGCAAATGGATCCATGACCTAGTTAATGGAAAGGAAACAATTTTAGTAAAGCAAGGAAAGGTTATGGAAGAAAACTTAAGTCAAGTAAGGCTCACAGGAGAAGAACTTTTAAGGGAACTACGTTCTAATAATGCTTTTAATTTAGCAGATGTTGAATTTGCTGTAATGGAATCAACAGGAGAAATAAATATACTATTAAAATCAGAGAAACAACCTGTTACCTCTTATGATTTAGGAAAAAAAGTATCACCTCAAAGTGAACCACAAACAGTAATTTTAGATGGAAATATACTTGATGAACCCCTAAGTAATAGGGGACTTAATCAAGGTTGGCTAACAACACAATTAAAGGCTTTAGGGATTTCTTTAGACAATGTGTTTATAGCCCAAGTAGATTCTTCTGGTGATTTATACATAGATCTATTTGATGATTCTTTACAAATTTCTCAGCCTAAAGTAAAAGAACTGCTCTATGCCAATCTTGAAAAAAGTCAAGCTGATCTTCTTTCATTTTCTCTAGAAACAGATAATAAGAAAGCAAAAGCCATGTATTCAAATAATGCAGATAAACTTGAAAAAATTATAAAAAAACTAGAACCTTATTTATTACATTAGAAGGTGATGAATGAATGTCAAGTAAAAAAAATAAAAAATTAACACCAACACAACAAGAGTACCAAGCCTTTGCACAAGCTAGAGAGCCAAAGAGAAAAATTTTACGTAATAGTTTGAGAGCATTTGTGGCTGGTGGGATAATCTGTACAATAGGTCAAGGATTACAGTGGATGTTTATCAAGTATTTTGATTTTACAGAAACAACAGCGGGAAATCCTGCTACTGCAGTTTTGATTATAATTTCTGTTTTGCTTACAGGATTAGGTGTGTATGATAAAATCGCTCAATGGGCTGGAGCTGGAACAGTTATTCCAGTCACAGGTTTTGCCAATACAGTAGCCTCTGCCGCTATTGAACATCGAAGTGAAGGATTTGTATTAGGTGTAGGCGGAAATATGTTTAAACTAGCTGGTTCAGTAATCGCTTACGGTGTTTTTTCTGCTTTTGTTGTTGCTCTTATAAAAATTACAATTACATGGTTAGGTGGGATGTAAATGCTTAAAGGACATCAAACATGGGTTTTCGAATCTAAACCTGTTATATTATCATCTGCTGCTGTTGGAGGACCTTTTGAGGCTCAAGGAAACCTGGCTGAAGATTTTGATATCCTTCATGAAGATTTATGGTTAGGACAAGATAGCTTTGAAAAGGCAGAAAAAAAGATGTTAGAAGAAGCCTGTGAAAAAGCAATTGAAAAAGCAGGAAAGAAAAAAGAAGATATTCAATTTTTTATTAGTGGAGATTTGATGAATCAGATAATTTCCAGTAGTTTCACAGCTCGAACCATTGGTGCACCTTATTTGGGTATATTTGGCGCTTGTTCAAGTTCAATGGAAGGTTTGTCTCTAGCTTCTTTACTTGTAGATAGCAAATCTGCAGAATATGTTGTAGCTGGAGCATGTAGTCACAATGCAGCATCTGAAAAGCAGTTCAGATACCCAACAGAATATGGTTCTCAAAAACCTCCTACAGCCCAGTGGACTGTAACTGGAGCAGGAGCCGTATTGTTAGGTAGGAATGGTAAAGGTCCACGAGTTACCTCGGCTACTATTGGAAGAGTAATAGATATGGGAATTTCAGATCCTTTTAATATGGGAGCAGCTATGGCTCCAGCAGCTGTTGATACAATAGAGGCTCATTTTAGAGATTTGAATATTGATCCATCTTATTACGATGTGATTGCTACAGGAGATCTGGGGCAAGTTGGACATAGAATTGCTGGTGATTTATTGATAAAACATGGACTTAAAATTCCACCTGAAATATTTACAGATTGTGGAATATTAATATACAAAAAAGAACAGCCTGTTATGTCAGGAGGCAGTGGCTGTGGATGTTCTGCCTCAGTTACATATGGACACTTTTTAAATCGTATGCGAAAAGGTGAATTAAAAAGAATACTAATTGTAGCAACGGGTGCGTTAATGTCACCCATGTCATATCAGCAAAAGGAAAGCATACCGTGTATTGCTCACGCAGTATCTATAGAAATATAGAAAAGAGGTGTTAGGTTTTGGAAAAATTTATTTGGTCCTTTATTGTTGGTGGAGCAATATGTGTAATAGCACAACTAATGATGGATATATTCAGGCTTACTCCGGCTCATACAACAAGTACCTTAGTCGTAGTAGGAGCCATACTAGGAGGACTTGGTTTATATGAGCCATTAATAAAATTCGCAGGCGCAGGCGCATCTGTACCAATAAGTAGTTTTGGCAACGCTCTAGTAAAAGGTGCATTAGCAGAAGCGGAGAGAAATGGAGTCATTGGGGTACTCACAGGAATTTTTGAAGTAACCAGTGCAGGTGTTTCTGCTGCGATAATCTTTGGATTTATGGGAGCATTAGTATTTAAACCTAAAGGTTAATAAATTAATATTTTTTAAAATTTTAATATAATATTTTGTAACGAACATAGTAGCATTGATTCCTATATCATTATTCTTTGGAATTTTTAAAGATGATATAGGAATTTTCTATATGTATGTCTTTTCTTTTATTTATGTTGAATCTAGTCTTACCTTAAAATATATTTATCAGAGTTATAATAAATATGATCAATAAATAAAAAAACGTCCGTTCCAGCATTTTGTTAAGTTTAAACAATTGCTGATCGGACCGATAATATTCATAAATTACTTTTTATTTATCAACTGTTTTTCAGCCATTTCTACCAATTTTCTTGTCATTTGCCCACCAACATAGCCTCCAAAAAATACATTGCTACCAGATGATAAGGTGCCTTTATTATTAGAAGGGTCATTGGTTATTCCTAATTCATTTGCAATTTCATATTTCATTTGACTTAATGCCTTTATTGCATTTTGGTCTATTGGACCTTTAACCATATTGATTTCACCTCTTTTTCTTATATTTTTTGCACCTTTTGATTTTCCATACAGTATAAATTTTAACAAGTATATACTAAAATTTTCATATAGAATAAATGACTAAGGTATTCTAACCTTAGCCATTTATTTTTATTATCTATTATTTATTTTTTTAATGAGAAACTTGAATCTCAGATTTATTAGGAGCTGTTATTTCTATTTCTTTTCCAATATTTTTAAAATCAACATTTATTAACATATTTACATCTATTTTTTCTGTCTCATCTTCAATAACTCCATTAAAAGCAAAAACCTCTTTTACTATTTCGTGCTTGTCATTAATATAAATTTCTATTATATATTTAATATTATTATCATAAACTTCTTCTAAAATTGGCTTTAGATATCCATAATTTCCTTCTATCATTAGAGATTTAATCTGATCATTATCTAATTTTATAACGTATTTAGTTGTAGTTAAACCATCTATTTCTACTTCACCTTCATTTGTAATAGAATAGTCTTTATAATCTATATAAAGATTTCTATCTATAACAATCCCTTGAGCTTCACTATCCTCTGGTATAACTCCATTCGCTTCCTGTTCTATCCATGTCCCCTCATCAAAATCCTTAACATAAAGTATTTTATTTAACAATATTACTCCATACGTCTTTTCAATAGACTCTTGATTTGGGTCTGAACCATCTATAGCTAGATTAATGGTGCTTTCAAAGTTTTCTTCATTAATTTTATAATATTCATTATAACGTACATTTGAGTAATCACCAGTTCCTCTACCTCGAACATTCAAGTTCATATTAGAACTCATTTCACCTTTATAAGGGAAATATACATATTTTCTTAAGGTAAAATAAAGACTAGGATGTGTTGGAGCATTGTCATCTCTCAAATAAACTATATTCTTTGGCTTGTCCATATAATATTCCATTCCAAAGAATTCACTTATTTGTTTAAAAGGAACTAGAATCGTCCCATTAACTTTTTTAGGTGTGGCTTCTAATACTATTAGCTTATCCTTATACTCTGCTTCATTTTCATATGGATCCCCTTGTATATTCTTATAAGCATTATTATAATCAGATTTAAACATAATATTTTTATACTCATTATTAGGAGGACTTTGAGGTCTTTCCATGAACACTGATCCAATTTTATCAAAATATGAAGAATGGAAACTTGCAAATAAATACTTATCAAAAAAGCTTATGGGAACTAAAATAACGCCATCTTCAATAACAGGTTCAATATCAAATTTTATCTTATCTCCATTAAAATAGACTTGTAGCTCTTTCTTTGAATCTTTATTTCTAAATTGTTCTAGTATTTTTTCCTTATTCTTTATGAATTTATCCATTACTACTGCTACTTGTTCCCTTTTAGCATATCCTTTAGGAGCAAAAGTATTAGCTCCCACTCCACTCATAAGTCCAGTAGCTAGAGTAATTTCTACTTTATCTTTGGCCCAATCTGATACTTGTTCCTTATCATTAAGATTGTTTACATGCTCTAATTCTTGCTTTTCTGTTAAACCTAAAGCATTAATAAACATTGTAGCCATTTGTTCACGAGTACATTCTTTATCTCTTCCAAATTCATCAGCTGATAACCCTCTTATAATACCCTCTCTATATGCTGCCTCAACGTACTTAAAGGCCCAGTGATCTTTAGGTACATCCTTGAAAGTCGCATTGTCTGGTAAATTATTTGTATCAATCTCTAAGACTTTAACAATCATTGTTATGATTTCTGAACGAGTAACAGGTTTATAAGGCTTAAAATTTCCATTTTGATCACCATTAATAATATCCATTTCTGATAAAGTGATTATTGACTCCTTTGCATAGTTAGAGCTTAAATTTAGATCTTTAATAATTATTTCTTCAGCAAATCCAATATTAATAAATGCAGAACATATTAATATTGTTATCATAATGATTTGGACAGTTTTTATTTTAAACGTCTTCATTTCGCACCTCCTAGATCATATTTAGTTAAATAACACCACTTCCAACAATTAAATCCATAAAACATATGGTTTAAATGCAGCATCAATCTCTTTTATATGATGCTTAGTCCTTACTCCCCTTGCATAATCTAACTATACCTATTTTTTAGATTTTATTTTAATTTCATTCCATATATTTACACCCTAAGTTAATAGATATTAACAAGACATAAGAAACTATTTTATCATAATTATGTAACTAATCTAGTGTTAGTTTTTTCCACAATATATTCTCCACTTATTTCTTAATGGAAAATAAAAAAGTCTTCTCTTTTACAGTAAAGACTTTTTTGTGTATTATTACATATCTTATTTATCTTTTCATACTAGTTCTACACATGACTGCAATTCCTAAAAGTAATTCTTAATTTCATAGCTCATGAGATTTTTCTCCCCTGGTCCAATCACTTAAATTCTTTCAAATGCAAATATTTACATATTAAAATAGGTCCCTAAATAAATATATTTTAACGAATATTATAGAAAGGAGGCTTGTTATTAATGCTATATAGAGTTGAACCTGTAAACCCGTCACCTTATGTTAAAAATGATTACTATAACGGTCTGGATTGGAGTAATTCAAAAAATAACCCTGCTAAATATACTGACACACAAAAAAGTTTTTCAGACGTTTTTAAAGAAGCTATTTCCCAAAATACTTCCAATGAGAATAATGATTAGCCATCGTAACGACAGTATTTTTATGCTGTCATTCTTTTTTTGTTTTCATTATAATTAATTTTCTTACCCAAACACATTTAGTACTGTTGGTAAATAATCCTTTGCTTAACAAAAAGTAATATAAAAAAAATTTTCAAATATAATTAGTACTGAAGGGAGTTTTTTATATGCTTCAATTACTTAATGAACTTGATAAAAACATAGTTATATATATACATAACAATATTCAAATCCATTCATTAAATTCTCCTATGGCATTCATCACTAAAATAAGTGATTATGGTTTTATTTGGATGATTTTAATTTGCATTTTGATGGCTTCTAAAAAATATAGAAAAATTGGTTATATTGTAGCCTTCTCTTTTTTACTTTCCAGAATTGAAGTTCATGCAATAAAAGAACTTGTAAAACGTCCAAGACCTTTTATTGAAATTACATATTTAAATATATATATTTCCAAACCAACTTCATCCTCTTTTCCTTCAGGTCATGCAATTTCATCCTTTGCTACAATAGGTGTTTTAGTCAATATGATAAGTAATAAATGTTACAAACTTATACTCATATTTACAGCTTTTTTAATTTCTATTTCTAGATTATATTTAATGGTACATTATCCATCAGATCTAATAGTTGGAATTTTATTAGGTCTTCTTTCCTCAAGAATTACTCTTAGAGTATTCAAAATATAAAAACTTTTTTAGTCTGATAAACTAATTCTTTAGTTATTTGCAATGTTTTCTATATATGTTATGTCACTAATTTCTGTATGTTCTACATTTCATAGATAGTTTCTAGTAGCCTTTTTATAATTTCTTAGCTTTACCATTTTCTTTTCTTAACATTTTGTCTAGCTTTATACCATTCATACTGCAGCTTATTCTGCCTTTTCTTTACTTTGTTTTGCTACATCTCCTGGTATTTTTCCTTTTGTTAATCATCACTGTAATCAGTGCTACTATTACATTTCTTTCTTAGTTCTTCTAAATATCCATCATAATGTTTGTTTTGAATATGAAAAAAGAGTCCTATCGGACTCTTATATTGAATTTGTTAATATTATGGAAATTGCTTTTCCATCTTCTACATCTTCAAATATTTTGTCTTCTATAAGAAAATATTTGTCTTCTGAACCTATTTTATCTGACATCATTAATCCTATTAATTCGGTCTGTGTCAATTCTATATCTTTCATATCTAACTCAAAATCAGCAGGATATATTAACCTTACTTTTATTTTATTCATGACTATACCTCCTTTTCACTTTAATATTCTTCATAAAACGGTAAAAAAATATTCTCCATAGGACAATAAAACCTGTATTAATCACTCGCAAATTTCGACACCTAATAGTTAAGAAAAGACTTACATTTTTTACAAATACAATTAACTACTAAACATTTAGTTGTCGAACTCTGCCGCTTACCATGTTTCTAGTTCATAAATATATTTAAATTTCTTCTATCAATATCTCACCTCTATTATTTAAATGTGTATCAGAATTTCGGTTGTAACCTTTAGTTACATCTGAATCTTTGAACTTTCTTTTATACTTGTCTCTTATGTTTGGTAATACTTTTCTTTTATTCACTAAATCTAAAACTTTCCCTACGTCAGAAGCATGGAACCACACCTCTTTATCATTCCATATCATTCTAACATCATACTCCTTTAAATTGCTAACATGTTAACAACTCCCTTTTAAACATTTGCATTAAAAAAGACACCTTTTACAGCGTCTTAAATAAATTATTTATTTTGTTGAAATGAAAAAAGTGAGCTTTCACTCTCTTTCTTCTGGCGCACTACTTGTAGCTCCTGCAGTATTTATTTGATTCATTTCCTCAGTTACTAGTGCAGATTTAAGGTTTAATTCATGAGACTTTAATTCATAAATATCTTCTACTGCTCCTGCATCTACAGAGTTTCTTATTGCTTTTATTTCTCGCTCTTTATTTATATCATTTCTTTTCATGTAAACACCCCTATTTTAGTATTTGATATATCCATAAATGATATGTAGTATTGTTTTGGATAAGATAATTATTATATTTTAAAAATATTGAAAGGTTATCTAAATTATCATTTGCAATCCCATTAGGATTACTTCTTAAATATTCACTATACAAGGGAAAAATAGTATTTAGTGTGAAAATAGTATTTACATTTTAATATAATTTATGTAATCTTTGTTTTCACTAATCCTTTATATATAAAATAGAGTGCAGCTAAGGGGGACTTAAACTACACTTTTGAGGTAACAAATTGTTCTATATTTTATTCTACTCAGTATATAACAAAAGACTGCCGATTTCTCAACTGCCTTTGTGAGGGAACAGGATAGTTATGTAGAATCTTTTTATATCAAATATTCTTATGGCAAACTTTCTTATAGCCTTCTCCTTTAAATTATAGATGTTTCTCCTACTGTACTCCATTTTTTCCGCTATTTCATCCTTATCTAACTTGTCTATATACCAATATTTAAGTAGCCCCCCTAATTGCTCTCCGTCCTCATACATTTCTTCTAAAGTAGCATTTATTTCAGCCAACTTCTCCTCTGTCTCCTTTTTCATTTCCATGTAACACTTTAATCTATATGCTATATCCATTATGTCCTCTGCCACCTACCCTGCGGCATATCCTCTATAACAATGACCTTGGCATCACTAGGAGCTCCACTCCATTTCAATTTAGTAAATTCACATTAATTCCCCCTTATGTCTTCAAACTTATATTTAACGTCTTACATAGTATTTCTGAATTTTTTCTTTTTTTTAACATTTTCTGGATATTTGTTGATGTTATGAATATACTAGTAGTTTATCTATTTTTTGCATAATCCTATAAGTTAGAGCATATAAATGTAAACAAGTCAAATCTTGAAAAAGGGGTGTTATATTATGGATTTAATCTTTAACATTGGACTCTTAACTACATTTGCTCTTTGTGCTTGGGTGATATTTTCTAGATTATAAATATTTATACACTTATCCTATATTTTGTTAATAATTTTTACTTTTCTTAAAGATATGCATTAATTGTTATACCTCGTCTTACTTTCAACTTTAGTAATTACCTATAAATTTTTATTTTAAACCATCACTTATGGTTTGATAATTTGTTTTTACGGTTTAAGTTTGGTAAATATCTTATAACACCTATTGTAATTAAAGTTTTTAAAATATTGGGAGCGTAAAAACGCTCCTTTTTCCATTATGTCTCATTTTAACCACTTTACCTGCAAATCTTCATTTATTGTAAATCCACACTTATTTGCAATATTTTCTACATAAGATAATCACTTCTTAGCGAATAGTTTTTACATATCCCTTTTATTATCTTTGTACTTATTAGAACAATTTCAGTATAATTATAATTGCTATAAGCCTATAAGCTCTGATAGCACAATCTATTTTATAAAAAAATTTATATCTAATAAAACAGGAGGTGGACATGAAGTGGACATAATGAAGTTTCTTAATTTTCCTTTGATATTTGGTCTAATAGTATCAATTCTTACAATTGTAAAACCTTCATTTTTTTGGAATAGTAGAAAAGCTACACGACATAGAGATCTTTTAGGAGATACCATCACATCAATTCTTTACTTATCAATTGGTATATGGGGATTTTATGAAGGTATATCGAAACTTATTTAATTTTTTATTTTGATACTGGAGGATTCTCCAGTATTTTTTCCCTTTAAAATTCCTCAATAATTCCCCCTTTATAAACAATATCATCAGGTCTTTAGGTATATAATTAAAACTTCGTTTTCTTTTGTTCTCTTGCCATCTGTCCCAATGATCTATAACTATATTTCTTGGGATTAAAAATCTCTTATCTAATTTTTTCATGTAGCATAATATAAAGCTTGTCTCACCCATGGCTATGGCTGTTCTCATGTACTCTATTTGATAGAGCTCTATGTTCTTAAGCGACAACCCCTTATCATCTAAAGTCTCCTTGCAATCAAAAGATATTGAGATACCGCCCTTTACAGTTCCCCTAAAATCTAGGGTATTCTCCCTTCAGGATAAGCTGATATTATCTGTTTACCTTGCCTTACTATATTCCAAGGAATACTGATCTTTTGAATTAATACTATTCCACTGTTTGTGCAAGTGGTATTTGATAAGATCACCTCATGCTCCAACATTTTCCCTTTGTTGGCCATCCTGTGATTTTTAATATATCTGCCTTTTCCATTGCCTATTTCAGTCTTACTCCACCACTAGGATCTTCTCCAAGCACTAACCCGTATTAATGACTTCTCTATTTGTATTATCCCATTACATTATTGTGCTATAATATTATATTGTGTAGTAATAATTTGTAATATTAATATGAAGAGTTTATTAAATTAGATGAGATTATTTTTTATATGAACGAATTAGATTGTACTGAAATATATAGACTCTAATCGAGTGTAAACACATTATATAGAATATTTTTAAAGGAGGTTTATGATTATGAAAAGAAGCTTAAAAGTTGCAATTGTTTTTTTTATTATTATTTCATCAGTTATTGTGGGATGCGCTCAAAGTGATTCAAAATCTCAAGATGCAAAACAGTTTTCAAATGCAGAAATTGTTCTCTCCGAATTACCTGCATATAATGGTGAGCAATATGAAGGAGTTATTGTAAAAGTATATGTTAATAATGAAAATGTCATTTATGGTTATGAGATAGAAGGTTCTACGGGCTATTATAAATATGGAGAAGACATTGTTGCTGCAGGAATATCCACAATAGGTCAAAATACTTTAAATTCTATAAAGATATTTACTGAAGATAAAGTAGAAGAAAAAATAGATGTTGAATATTTAAAATGTATCTTACCTAACATGAAGAATAATGATGGAAGTCAAGAAGCAAACGTATTATTAAATTCAGCAGTCCTAGGATTATATTCAATTCAAGTTAGTTATGGTTCAGAATTTATAAATGTAGTAAAAGTTAAAGAATAATAATATTAGAATAGAATTTCATACTTTCTAGGCAAAGTGGTTTTGTGTGATGTAGTATTTTAAAATAGCTAACAGGATCTATTTTAATAAATACATTAATACTTTAATCAAAATTATGTAGGCATAAAAAATTGACCATAATGTTAAACGAAATAAATTAATTTATAAGTATATGCAAAGGAGAATTAGTACTCTATGAAAACATTAGATTTACTAAGATCGGTGGAAGAATTTATAAAAAATAACAGACTTGCTTTATTATACTTTTCNATTAAATTCAGCAGTCCTAGGATTATATTCAATTCAAGTTAGTTATGGTTCAGAATTTATAAATGTAGTAAAAGTTAAAGAATAATAATATTAGAATAGAATTTCATACTTTCTTATTCAAGGTTTTATTAAAATTATATTTCGGTTCCATATACTTAATAATATTTCAAATCAATATGCTATAGTACCGATGAATCTTATCTTCTAATTGCCTCACACTAATAAATCTCGACTCCCTAATCATTTCCTTTCCNCTCATGATATGTGTAGTGTTTGTCATGATTTATTACCTAAGGTTGAGGATATGCTCCTTCCCTATCCTGAGATCAAGAGCGCTAGAATAGAAATGATTAAATTACCTGAAGCATCAGGTAAATCTTCGATTTTTACTGCACCTACTATTCTTCTTTTTGTTGATGGAAAGGAAATGATTAGGGAGTCGAGATTTATTAGTGTGAGGCAATTAGAAGATAAGATTCATCGGTACTATAGCATATTGATTTGAAATATTATTAAGTATATGGAACCGAAATATAATTTTAATAAAACCTTGAATAAGAAGTAAAAAAACAGCAGTTGAATGCGGTAATGCATAAAGTTTTGTGTAAAAGATCAATAATTCTAAGTAATTATAAATTAAATAAATCACTATTTATGCAAAACTTTATTCATTACCTCAAAATTAGATCTAGAAAAGCTACAAAGATACTCTACTAGAAACTGAAGCTATCCCATTCTCTTGGAAATAGGATGATCTTCATTCAGCTGAAGTAAATCCCATAGATTTCCGTATAAGTCTTTGAAAACAGCTACCATGCCGTATGACTCCTTCTTAGGATCTCTCACAAATTCTATTCCCTTAGAAACCATATCATTGTAGTCTCTCCAGAAATCATCAGTATTAAGAAATAGAAATACTCTACCACCAGTCTGATTACCAATGAAAGATTCTTGTTCAGATTTTGAGGCTCTAGCTAGTAAAATGGTTGTACCCACTGATCCAGGAGGAGATACTACCACCCAACGTTTATCTTGCTCAGGTTGATATGTATCTTCTATCAATGTGAAATTGAGCTTCTTCGTGTAAAACTCTATAGCTTCATCATAGTCTCTAACGACTAGAGCTATATGTACAATTGATTGTTTCATTTTATTATACTCTCCTTTAAATTGTATTTATCCATAACTTTGTATAAAATATATGGTCAGAATGTTTCTTTCCTTAATAAGTTTAATATTTATCATATAAAACATTAGCAAGCATTAGTTTAAGGTATGATTTACATTTCTAATTATAGCATAAATATTTCTAAAATTTGTAATATGGTAGGACTAGATAATTACATAATGTAACAAGATCTAATTTAACTATTAGCCCTAAATAAAAATATACCTTGAGACTATATCCCAAGGTATTTATTATTTATTCGGTTCATAGTTTTGATTTTCTAAAATAAATTTAACTATCTCTAATAAAACACATTCACTACATTATTAAAATTTATTTTATTTGTCCGTGTATCTCACATTCACTTTTCTCAACAATTTTGTTATCTCCATCAACAAATACAACCTTTGGTTTCATAATTTTAGCTTCTTCTTCATCAATCCAACAATAGGCTATAATTATTACATTATCTCCTGCTTGTACCAATCTAGCAGCTGCGCCATTTAGACAGATAACTCCACTATCTGGAGCTCCTTCAATTACATAAGTTTCTAATCTTGCACCATTATTATTGTTTACAATTTGTACACGTTCTCCTGGTAATATACCTGCTGCATCCATTAATGTCTTATCTATTGTAATACTTCCTACATAATTTAAGTTAGCCTCAGTTACTGTTGCTCTGTGTATTTTTCCCTTGTACATATTTAACATCATTATCTTATACCTCCAACCTTATATTATCAATTAATCTAGGCTTGCCCATTTTAACAGCAACTGCGATTAATACATCACCTTCAACTATATGAATATTTTCTAAAGTCTTTCCATTAACAACTTCTACATAATCTATCTCAGCATCTTTTACTGTTTTTATATTCTCCGTGATAAAGGATTTAATCTTTGAAGCTAATCTTTCTCCATCTATTATCATTTTCTCTGCAGCAAATAGAGATTTTGAAAGAATAATTGCCTCTTTCCTTTCATTCTCCTTTAGTAAAGCATTTCTAGAACTAAGTGCCAATCCATCTGCTTCTCTTACAATTGGGCATGGTACAATCTCTATATCCATATTCATATCCCTTACCATTTTCTCTATAACTGCAACCTGTTGTGCATCCTTCTGACCAAAATATGCACGATGAGGCGTTACCATATTAAATAACTTTGATACAATAGTTGTAACCCCTTTAAAGTGTCCTTCCCTTGACTTACCACATAATTGTTTTGTAATTAAGCCTTCCACTTCCAAATAAGTGCTGTATCCATTTGGATACATTTCCTCTACTGATGGTATAAATAATATATCTGCATCTTCAGCCTCAACTAATTTACTGTCCCTATTTAAGTCTCTAGGATAACTATCTAAGTCATCCTTCTTATTAAACTGAGTTGGATTAACAAAAATACTTACAACTACAATATCGTTTTCTTTTTTTGCACTCCTTATTAAAGACAAATGACCCTCATGTAAAAATCCCATGGTTGGAACAAGTCCTATTGAATTTCCTTTGGCTTTTTCTTTTTTTATTTCTGCCCTAAGATCATTTATATGGCTTATTGTTTTCATTTGTTTTTCCCCACTTTCCCCTTGAAAAGTTCTTAATATAATTTTTCAAGTACTTCTTCCTTAATGGTAAATCCATGCTCTTTACCAGGGAATTTTCCTGATTTCATTTCATCTATATAACCATTTGTTGCTTCTTTAATGATACTGCTTAAGTTAGCATACTTCTTAACAAATTTAGGAGTAAAATCACTGAACATGCCTAACATATCCTGTGTTACTAAAACTTGACCATCACAGTGTTTTCCAGCACCTATACCTATAGTAGGTATATCCAATTTTTCAGTTATTATCTTTGATAGTTTCTCTGGGATAGCCTCAAGTACAATGGCGAAAACTCCAGCTTCCTGTAATAGTAAAGCATCTTCAATAATCTCCTTTGCCTGTTCCTCACCCTTTCCTTGTACCTTAAAGCCACCAAACATATTAACAGATTGAGGTGTCAATCCCACATGGCCAATAACCGGAATTTGAGCTTTAACAATGGCTTTCACCTTATCTATTACATTCTTACCGCCTTCAAGCTTAACTGCATGTGCATTACCCTCTTGAATCAATCGACCTGCATTTCTAACACTGTCTTCAATACTCACATGATAAGATAAAAAGGGCATGTCTCCTATAATCATTGCTCTTTTTGCTCCCCTAGAAACTGCCTTGCAATGATGTATCATATCATCTATAGTTACCTGCAATGTATTTTCATATCCAAGGACAACCATCCCAAGGGAATCCCCAACTAGTAGACTATCCACACCAGATTCATCAAGAATCTTCGCCATAGAATAGTCATAGGCAGTTAACATTGATATCTTCTCATCATTATTTTTTGCTTTTAAGAATGAACTTACTGTAAATTTGTTTATAGACATTGTTACACCTCTTTTAAAATTTTTTTCAAATCTTTTATCTTTTGATTATCTTTTAGTTTTCCCTTTTGAGCCAAATCTACTGTTTTTAAACCCATTAATTTATATATTTCTAAACTATCTTTATTTATTTTCTTGAAAGATGAAATATGACTTTTTATTGTTTCAATATCTCCTCTTGCTATGGGACCTGTTAGTGCTTTTTCAGTACCCAGATTGTGAATATTATTAATTGTACCTTCAATAAGGGGAAATAGTGCTCCATAGCCTTCCATTTTGTCTATTCCAATAGATTCAAAAATAGATAAACCATAATCCATAAGTGTGACTAAATAATTAGATACCACACAGGCCGTTGCATGATATAGGCTCTTTTGCTCTGAATTTAATTTAAAGTACTTATTTCCTGTTCCCTTTAAAATACTTTCAATAATTTCAATTTTTTCTTCATCACCTTCTATACTAAATACTGTTTCATTCAAATCCTCAACTGCTTTTTCCACCTGGGCAAAGGACTGAAGAGGGTGTAGAGAATAAACAAAACATGCCTTTAGTTTTGCCTTTTCAAGAATTCGTGAAGAATGAGCACCACTCATATGAACTATTATTTGTCCCTTAGATAACAAGTTTTTTTCTACCAGGCCATTGCATACCTGTTGAATTTTATCATCAGTGGTAGTTATAAAGATAATATCTATATTTTTTATGAGCTCGTTTAGTTCTGTTGATACTTTACTATTTGTTAAACTAGCTGCTTTTTCTGCTGATTCTAGTGTTTTGCTATAATACCCAAATATATTGAAACCTTTTGATTTTAAGTACATACCAAAGGCCGTACCTACTTTCCCAGCACCAATAAAACCAATTTTCACATAATCACATCCAATCAAAAATACCCTTTCCACGTCTGAACAATCCCACAGACACAGAAAGGGTATACTAATTTACTATAAATTAATAATCTAATAAGTATTGATAGTTTTTCCATATGAACAAATATTAAACATGGAAAATAAGTATTATTAAATTACAAAGTTAATAATAGCCTAAAGAGGTCTACTTTAACAATATTTCATATTTAATAATATTTTCTAATCAACTAACATCATAAGTTAATGAAAATTTTTTACTACACTAAAAAGCGTTTTCAGAACACAATTATAGTGTAACTTTATTATCAATACCTTTTCAGTCCCGGTCTAAAAGATCCGCGCAGAGTGTATTTCATAATATTTAGTTATTATTTTATAAATCTAAGGTATAGTTCTTTCGATACTATCCACCATAATTCTACCACGATATAATTGTAAGTTCAATTATTAACTTTTATTTTTATTAATTATATTTTAACTACATCTAAAACTTTTCTAGAATGAATAATAGCCCCTACACAAATTTCCTTTTCATTTATAGATATTCTATGGAATTTCATATTTCTTACTCCTTATAATAAAACCTTATTATTTATTTAATTTCTTTTATAATTCCTAAGATATGCTAATATTCCTAACGTATTTTTATTCCATATATTCTTTGACCCCTTGTTCCTATCACAGCAATGTTTTCAAAGATAGCAGGTGACCCTTCCACATTAGAGCCTAATGATATGGTATCTAGAATTTTGCCTGTAAGTCCTTCTATAAGATTCATGTTCCCTATGGAATCACAAAGAAGAATATATGCCTCTCCTCCTTCAGTGTATATATCAGCCGGGGAGCTCCATGAGTAATTTTTCATATTTATACGCCATATTTCCTCACCAGTATTTTTATCTAAAGCAACTAATAACCCCTTATTGAATCCTCCATAACGAGCAATATTGTATATGACCATATTCTTTATTGAATTTTTCCCAATAATAGGTGTTGCCAAAACTCCTCCGTTATTTGGTCTTTCTCCTAATTTAGAATCACACTTATAGGACTTTTCCCATATTAGTTCTCCTGAGAGAGCATCAATCTTTCTAATATAGCTATAACCTTTAGATCCCTGTTTATCAACTTCACAGGCAGTATACAGCATTACTTTTCCCGGTTCTTCCTCATCTATTGCAATGGTACTATCCGTATCATCTGTAACATTTCTTATCCATACAGGCTTCAAAGTATTAATATCTACACACTGAATCCATCCACCATTATCAGCGAAATAAGCTAAATTTTTATAGACTGCCACTGAATTTTCTATACCTTGATATCTATTTCCTGATATCTTGTATCTATATTTTTTTATCTGTGGATTAATACTTACACTATTGTTTTCATATTCTGTATTTAACTTTGCCTTATAAAATATTCCGTTCTCTCCACCAATAAGCATAGTATCACTTTCTCCATCTACAATTGCTGTTGAATCAAAGGCTGACCAACCCCTGTATGCAAATGCGTCCCTACCATTAATAAACAAGAGTTTTTTATTATTTATTAAGTCAAATATTCTATATCCCATCTCCACCCTTTTCCCGTGGACTTTATTAATTCCTTGGCCTACATATAAAAGTGGTATCCCCCTTGGGTCCACTGTTACACTGCCTTTTATAGGGCCAGGTATTTTGAGCCTATTTCGTGTATGACTGCCATCTTCAAGATCTAAAAAATATACATTACCATCAAGGGTAGCATAAATAACTTCCTTCAGATTGTCCTTCTTTTTCTTATTATCAAAAATATTCATTTTCTCTTTAAGCTCGTTAGGCCACTCTACTATGGCCGGTTGACCATTCCACCCTACACCTGTCCACCTATCAATACCTCCAATAGGTACATTCCATAGAATTTCAAGTTTCTTATCTTTTACTTCCGCATTTCCGTAGCTGGCACTGTTACGAAAATTATTTCCACGAAAACAGGTAACTCCCTTTACCTTTGAATAATCTTTCCAGTCATCCATTATAATTTTGTCCCTTTTCTCTTTACTTATCTGTTCTTCTCCATTTACTTGATAACTTATATTCTCTAATATTGATTTATCTATTTTTTCTAGTGAAATTTCTGCTTCCACATCTTCTTTTATTATTGTATCTGAAGAAGATATATTCTCAATACTGGTGATTGATAAATCATCACTTATTCTATCTTCATCCTTGTCCAATTCCTTCACAAGCTGTGATTGTTCCTTAGTATAAACTGCTTCCTGACATGTTTTTTCATTATCATCCCTTAGGCCAAAACTAAATATTATAAAAAGTGCACATGTACATAACATTATTCCGCTTATTTTATCCCTCATATGTATTTCCCCCATATAGTTTGTCCTACTAATATATATGAGAAGAAATACCAAAAAATGTATATATAATATGTATACTTTATAGATATGATTTTTTCAATTTAATATAAATTGACTATGAGATAGCATATATTAAAAGTTATTGAAATTAGGAAATGTCACAGCAAACTGAAGTTAATTAACATGAGGCATGAACCTATCTAAGAACATTCATATTCTTATATGGGATAGTAACTTTAATGGAAATAACTCTGTATACATTACATTAAATTGTTAAATAATATAATTAGAAAACTTCAACTATAAATTTATACAAATGCACAAATCATTAATAGCTGAGATTTTGAACATGTATAAATTAATTTATGTAATGTTTATCTATAATAAATAACAGGAGGTTAAATGTTATGGGAACACAAAAGGATTGGAATAATTTGAAAACAACCCTTGGAAAAGCAGTAGATATAGGAGAAACTGTAGGCATGTCAGATAAGACAATAACTAATATTGCTGAAAGGGTAGGCACTTTTTTATCAAATAATGTAAACCCTTCAACTGAGGAAGAAAGAATTTTAAAAGAATTATGGGATGTTTCTAATGACAGTGAAAGACAGGTTTTAGCTGGTTTAGTGGTTAAAATGGTAGATAAATAATTAAGAATTCACAATGTCCATAATAAAAGAACTTGATAGCAAAACTATCAAGTTCTCCTATCATAGTAGCTCTACTCATCTCACATTTGCTCAGCGCATTTCTGGAGAAACTAGTTTCCCATCACAGTAATAAAAAAACCACTAATTCTTCTAAAATAAAGAATCAGTGGCCTTTTCACTTTAAGGTCTTTTCTTTCGACTATCAAAAGTATATCTTCTACAACTCCTAGCTCTTACTGACCTACCTC
Organism: Anaeromicrobium sediminis; assembly: GCF_002270055.1. Lineage (NCBI taxonomy): Bacteria > Bacillati > Bacillota > Clostridia > Peptostreptococcales > Thermotaleaceae > Anaeromicrobium > Anaeromicrobium sediminis. Next base: position 292,416 of record NZ_NIBG01000001.1, read on the forward strand.
TTGCTGAAGCTCCATATGGACACGGTCCTCCAGGATAGCAAGGATCTTTAGGAGGACAACAAGGTTGTCTCCAAATAATAACTAAAATTAAGAACCATAGAAGTAAACTAACGCCAAACCCAAACCATTGACTTTCAATTTCCTGTGGTGGCGCTGATGGGTTACTCAATAGTATTTTTTTAACTCTTTCGATTCGCTTTAAATGATCATCTGTAATAAGATCATTTGTTTTAGCTATCAAATCTAAGTTGTTTATATATTTTTCTATAGTTTTTTGATCCACGTTAGTTTTAACCTTAGCGATTTGATTCCAAATATATCTATCGGGTTTTGTTCCATACTCATCCATAAATTGATTAAACTCTTCTGTCTTATCAGATGGAAATAGCATAGGCTCAAGCGTATAATGAGCGGCCATTAAAGACACCTCCTCTTTCTATAGCTTATTCGCAATACATAATTAATGGGACTATATTGTAAAAAATTATAAAAAAATCCTTATGAAGTATTTCTCTCATAAGGATTCTGAAAAATGAATCTAAAAATAAAATGATTGATTGTATAAGCAATAGCAATATTATTAACATTTCTAAACAAGTTCACTCAGTTAATAAATAATACTGCATAATTTTATATTTGAGCAGCTTCTCTTCTAGTTCTTCAGATAGATACTCTGTATAGCCTGATGATGTTTTAAAGTGATTACTGCGAGTCATCACTGGCAAATCATTGCATAATTTATTTGAATACTCAAATATAGGTGATGCATTTTCAAATCCCATAAGTTCTAAGAGTATACCACCTAAATAATTTGCATTTATTACCATACCGTCAAAAATATGCATATCATCCATATTTTCTTGTAAATTCACAATCTCTTTATAGGCTTTATTTTGCCAAATTAAGAATGGAACCTTATTCATATTATGCCTTTCCTCAATGGTACCATTGATGTCCATAGGGTATCCTAACTTTTTATATAGATCTAACCCTCTGCCAAAAGAAGGTAGATGATCTCCAAAATACATAAGTACTACGGGTTCATTACTAAGGTTTAAATTATCAGTAAGACGCTTTAATTCAAAGTCAGCGTCTTTTAAACCTTCAAAATAATTTGATACCATATTTATCTCATCTTTATTAAGCAGTTTGTCTGTGTTAAAATTTTGAGTTATTCCATAATACTTCTTCTTGTATGCATAATGATTTTGTATGGTAACACAATGAATAAATATGGGGTTCTTTGAATTTCTTTGATGCTCCCTATATGTATCAATTACTTTGTCTATTGTGGCTTTTTCACTAATATAATAACCTTTCACTGCATTTTGATCAAAATAAGCCTTATGAATAAATTCATCAAAGCCTAGGTGTTTGTATACATTCTGTCTGTTATAAAACCATAAGTCCCCTGGATGGATTGCCATTGTTTTATATCCTTTTTTCTTGAAATCATTAACAAGAGAATCCATTGGTTTTCTTATATACCAGAAAGAAGAAGCATTTTCATTGATATATTTTGTACATAGACCTGTCAAAACATCAAATTCAGTATTTGCAGTGCCTCCACCAAAATTAGGCGTAATAATATAGCCACTTAAACCATCTTTTTTTAATTTTTCAAAATTCTCTAGTGGATAAGTATACCCTTCAAATCTAAGATTCTTATTGTTACATATATCTGAAAAAGCTTCGCCCATAATTAGGATTACATTAACTGCCCTTCTATTAGCTTTGTTTTCAATATTCTTGTAATCATTCAATAATTCTTCAGCCTTTTTCAAACTATATCCATTAGGTTTTTCTATCTTATTTGAGTTAATAAAATACCAAAAGCAATAGACAAACCCCTTTGAATTATAGTGATTCACTTGAGAGCAATCCGTTCCCTTAATATACAGACTATAATATAATTGTGTATCACTATAGACTATTTGATTAAGTATAAAAACGCATAATAAAGTAATAATCACACCACTAACACGAATATATAATTTTAATTTATATGTCCTAATCAATAGTGCTATTAAAATAGATAATATTATACCTATAATCACCATCCTGTATTCAAGGCCCATATTATATTGAAAGGCTTTAATAGACATAATTGCTTCTTTATACAGGCCTAAATCTGCTGGTAAAAAAGGTTCTTGTCTTATAAGAATTTTATACTGATTAATTATTGACGAAAGTATAATAATCCATGATGTACTCAAGATAGAAATACTAATACTTCCCAATAAAAAAAATATAAATAATTCACCCAAAAGAATAGGAAAAAAGTTATAAAGAACTATTATAGGATTTTTCTCTATACACTCTAAGATTTCTGTAATAGAATTAGGTTGTAGTATAAATGCCACACATGTAAGAATCAATGAAACTAAAAACAAGATTATCAAGGATAGATATATATTAAGTTTAAATTGTCTTATACCTCTTAGCATTTTATGCCTCCCCTCAGTCAGTTATTTTTTCTCAAGTAAATTAACTGAGTTGGTCAACTCTATAATTATGCCGTAATTTTATCCAAATCTACTCACTTATCATATCTATTCATTGAATGTACTTTATATTCGTATTAGTACTTTACAACAGGGATATGGTTCTATTTAGACTTACCCAATCATTCTTTGATTTACCCATCCCTTGTCCCTAGAATTAGCACTACATTTCATGGTCTCCTATTCAATTTCCAGTTTCTAATTTCCCTAGCCCAACATTCTGAATATCTTTTTGTAAATTATATAATCCAATATGAAAATAACAGCATAATATAAAAGCTGAACTAAACATTTTAGATAACCCTTTGAAAAATATACATAATAGAAAAAGGGCTATTAATTATGCCCTTTTTCATATAACAGTTATTTTAAATTTTCACTTCACATCAGTTAGCTCATCTAATAGCTTCTAAATTAAGTACCACAAAAGGTTCGGTAAGGGCGGTCTGATGGCGCAGGCAGTGTGGAGTACTCAGCCTGTTCAGCTGAATGTGAATAGGGACACGTAAGAACATTAAGAAGGCGCTCCATCACACTGTAGTCTCCTTGTTTTACCGCGGCTTCTAGTGCTTCTTCTACCCGATGGTTGCGAGGGATTACTGCAGGATTGCTGTTTCGCATCAACTGGTGGGAGGAGGCTTTTGTTTCCTGCTGCCTGCCTAATCTTGCTTGCCACAGCTCATGCCACTGAACAAATTCCTCCGTGCCAAAGAGAGGCGTATCCTCCGGTTTATCAAAAGTTAATGCACGGAAGGTATTGGTATAGTCCGCACCATACTTCTGCATCATACTGAGAAGGCCTTCAATGAGTGATTCATCCTCTGGCTCTTCATTAAATATACCCAGTTTTCCTCTCATTCCCATAAGCCAATTAGAATGATACAATTTGTTAAAATCTGAAATAGCATCCTGGGCCAATTTCACAGCCTGCTCCTGGTTCTCATGGATTAGTGGCAGTAGAGTTTCAGCAAATCTTGCCAGATTCCAGGCGCCAATCTGTGGCTGATTGCCATAGGCATAGCGACCATGCATGTCAATGGAACTAAATACTGTTGCCGGGTCATAGGTATCCATGAAGGCACAAGGACCATAGTCAATGGTTTCTCCACTAATTGTCACGTTATCTGTGTTCATCACCCCATGAATGAAACCAACTAGTTGCCATTTTGAAATAAGCATGGCCTGGCGCTTTATTACTGCCTTAAGTAGGGAAAGATATTTGTTCTCATCAGAGGCAACCTCTGGAAAATGTCTTTCCAGTGTGTAATCAGCTAGAGCCCGAATCTCCTCAACAGTACCCCAGTTTGATGCGTATTGAAAGGTGCCAACGCGTATATGACTGGCGGCCACACGGGTGAGAATTGCACCAGTTTCCTCGGTTTGACGGATTATTGACTCACCAGTTGTCACCACTGCTAGGCTACGAGTGGTAGGAATGCCCAGTGCATACATTGCTTCGCTAATGATATATTCTCGCAGCATGGGTCCAAGTGACGCTCTACCATCGCCTCGGCGGGAGTATGGTGTTCTACCTGAACCCTTGAGCTGGATATCAACTCTCTCACCTGAGGGGGTAATCTGTTCTCCAATTAACAAAGCTCGGCCGTCCCCCAACATGGTAAAATGTCCGAATTGATGCCCTGCATAAGCTTGAGCAAGAGGCAAAGCACCTTTGGGAATCTGATTGCCAGCAAGCACCTCTGTGCCATCATTCTTTTGAAGTGACTGGATGTTCAACCCTAGGGATGTTGCCAAGGGATGATTGATAATGACCAATTTCGGTGAGGTTACAGGGTTTAGGTTGACATTTATAAAAAATGATTTCGGTAGACGAGCATAGCTGTTGTCAAAATTCCATCCTGTTTCTATTATTACGTTTTTCTCTGTCATCGTATCTCCTTTCCTTCTTCTATCTTTTTCTATTCTAGCCTTTTCTTTTACATAAAACAAAGACCATAAATACCCTATGGTTTTTTAGTTTTCTACTTTCTATATGAACACAACATAACTCATTTTTATTATCTGCTTCTGCCACTTTATTATACCCTTCAACACAAAGAGGGCTCCATTTAAATGTTTTTTAGGTATGTACTGGAATCAAAGATAAGCAAAATTTAATTTATAAATAAGCTTAATGGTAAGTGCATATGGATTTTAATTTTCCATATGCCTTTTTTATTTGAGCTTTAATACATTTCCTACAAATTCTTTAATATATTGATCAGGTACAGCCATATTCAAATTTTGCCCATCTAATCCTGCTGTTGTAATTCCTACTAACTTTCCATGCATATTAATCAATGCACCTCCTGAACTTCCTGGAGAAATAGGAGCTGTTATTTGAACCATTTTTATATAATCAAATTCTCTAAATCCTGATACAATCCCATCTGAAATGGTGTTAAACAAACCTAAAGGGCTACCTATAGCTATAATTTTTTGCCCTCTTACCAAACCTAAATCCTTGTCACTCAATCTAATAGGTTTTGTTCTCTTATCAACTTAATTTCATTAAAATGTGAATTCTTCTCCTCTTTTTTCTCCTCTGTGTGATAAAAATCTGCATCAAAATTAGGGCATGCCATCATGGTCATACCCTTTCTCCTTTTATCTTCTTCCTTACTACATTTTAACTACAATAATCATTCCTATCTCCGAACGCCTCTACTACTTCTACTGGATATACATTAGATCTTTTAATATATTCTCTTAAACATGACTTCTTTCTCTTTCAAGCTTCAATATAAAAATACCCTTCTAACTCTTTATTGTGATGGCATTTTGTGTAATATAATATTTTCTGTTTCTTAGGTACAATCAACTGTCCCGTCCTATCTATTCCTTGTTTTTTTGTTAGATTGAAGAGGTTGTTATGTTATTATATATTACTATATACCGCCTATAATACTGTATAAAGCCTTTTCACATATGGAATTCTGCATATCCTTTTATCATAGTAATAAGTACTCATTCTTTTATAAGTAGACTACTCTTGGACAATTCTAGTAGCAGTAACAACTATCTTTTCTATCTTATCTATATTGGCATCACCTATGTCTTCATAAAATTTACTATCTAATGTTGTAATAGTAGTAAACTCATCCTTCGATACATTAATATCTGCTTCAACACCATGAAGTTCAATATTATCAAAGTAACCTCCTATACTTTCAATTGGTAATAGCTTAATATATATTCTATGATTATCAGTAATATCATATTGATACACATTTGTTGCTAATATATTATTTTCTGCTTCAGCATCGAATACTTTCATTGTCATACGATTATCATTACCAAATTTCTCCACACGAATATTGTAAGCAACTGGTTCACTGAACTCTGAAAATTCTGCATTTATACCTTCTTTTGTTCTAGTTTTACATGTCTTTTCTTTATTATTATATATATTTTCAACTTCCATATAATCTCCGTTCATAAATTCAATTTCTAAATGTATTCTTTTGCCTAGCCATTTTTTTCCCATTAATGCTTTTTTTATATCAATATTAGTATTTTCTTTATTACTAGCGTTATTATTACCAATAATATTCTCGGATTTACATCCACACAATATAACCATTAAAACAACCACTACATATACCATTGTAATCTTCTTTTTCTTCAAGATTAATCCCACCCTTTAAGTTTAGTTATGCTATAAATTTACAGCATATGTTTTTTCATTATACCATATTAGTTATTTTTTTCCATTTTCTATATTACAACAATATCTATAATCCCTCCACTACTAATAGCACTTTATAATCATGATTTAAGTTTAGCCGATACATTCGGTTAACTCCATACTAATCGCCTTTTATTACACTCCCAAAATGCAGTAGCTATTTTGATAGTATTGTGAAATCTTATTTATCTTCTCAACTATAATAACTTTTCTCTTTCCACATATTTGTATATTTCTGCATAAAAGTGTGCTCCTCATAAATAAAAACTCCCTCAAACTATAGTCTGAGGGAACATAAGACACTCTTTATTATTTATTTAAAATCTCTATAACTCATTCATTTCAACCTATTTCTTCTCTATCTTCACTACCGTCTCCACATGGGTTTTGATAGAATGATGATAGTTTTTGGCAGAAACACTTTTTTGCGTAAAGGTAGACCCCCTAAAACCATGAAGTCGATTGCAGCGCTGTACTTATTAAACATTTTAACATTTCTAAAAGTGTCTAAATCATATAAAAAAACACTATATTTACTTTTTTCAACAATTCAACACTTCTATTGAATTACTCATTATCCTTAATTTTACCAAATTTAACAAATGATCTATTTTCTAATTTTACAATCTGTTTAATAAGAGGAAGACAAAGGAATGATAAAGTTCCTAAGGTTAAAATTGAGACAAATATAAAACAGTACTTCAATATAACCACCATCGCGTGTGGATTTGCCTGTTCCGAACCTTCGGCACCAAACAAAGATGACTCATCGTTTTATGGGTAATTTTTGTTTTTTGTCAAAGGTGTACTGATCGAACCCGCCAAAAAAGCACGTAATAGGGAACCATCCTGAGTTTTGATAACCTTTTAAAACATGAATGAAATACGCATTAAAATATGCAAAAAGACTAAAATGCCTAGCTCCATTAAAAATAGAGCTAGGCATTTGAATAACACTTTTTTATTTAGCTTGCTTTCTTACTACTTAAAGCAGGGCTTGCTACTCTTAAATCCTGATCCATGAAGTAATTAACACCAGCAACCAAAATACCGCCACCGATGAAGTTACCTACTGTAACAACACCAAAGCTTGTTAGAATTCCTGATACTGTTACTTCAGCGCCATTTACGAACGCCATCATTAGGTAGAACATGTTTGCAACAATGTGCTCTGTACCACTTAGTACGAATAATGCAATTGGGAACCAAATTGCAAAGATCTTACCAATAACTGTCTTTGCACTGTAAGCCATCATAACACCACTACATACGATAATGTTACATAGTACTGCACTGATAAACATACGTCCAATTGGCATTGTAGTTTTAGCTACTGCACTCTTGAATACAATTTCAAGCATTTTGTGACTAAAGATTCCTGCACCAGTACTTA